>NZ_JBEZKG010000039.1:0-65822 GCF_040651535.1 Streptomyces sp. NPDC048420 | reverse complement strand
CCTCCGCCTTGCAGCTGCACGCACCAGACCCCGCTCACCTGCGCTGACAAGGCGCCGTTCCTTGGAGCCGGCCTGATCCGCCGGACAGGCCCTAGTCCCGCCGGACGATCAGTGCGGCCTGTTGGGACACCTCCCCACGGGCCGGTTCGCGCACCGTCCGCGAGACGAGCGTGAACCCGGCAGCCCGGAGCAGCCCGAGGATCTGTTCCGGCTGCCGCCTGAGGAAGGTCAGCGCCACGGGGTGTCCCCATGGCCCGTCGTGATGCCGGTCCTCGTCGCCGGCCTGGAAGGCCACGAGCAGGTGGCCTCCCGGTGCGAGGACCCGGTAGAACTCGGCGAAGAGGCGGGGAAGTGCGTCCACAGGGGTGTGGATGGACGAGTACCAGGACAGCGCGCCCGCGAGCGCCCCGTCCGGAAGGTCCAGTTCCAGCATCGACCCATGCTCGAACCGCAGCCCCGGGTTCTCCCGCCTTGCGATCGCCAGCATCGACTCCGACAGGTCGAGCCCGAAGACGGACATCCCGAGAGAGGCGAGGTGTCCCGTGACCCGCCCGGGCCCGCAGCCCAGGTCGGCCACCGTCCCGTCCTTGCCCACGAGCCCGGCGAACCCGTCGATCACCGCCCGGTCCAGCGGCGAGTCGTCGAGCCCGTCGCGGAACTGCTCGGAGTAGCTCTCGGCGACGGCGTCGTAGAAGGTACGGGTGGCGGTCACGAAGTCGGTGTCGGTCATGGCGCGCGACCCTATCCACCGCCACTGACAATCGCCCCGCGCCTGTGCGCAAAAGGCAGGAGCCCCGCTGCCGTGCGGCGCGGGGCTCCTTGGGTACTGCTTTCAGGTCCGGATCAGAGGCAGGATCACCTCGGAGTCAGGATCGCTCAGACGGGGGTGACGTTCTCCGCCTGCGGGCCCTTGGGGCCCTGGGTCACGTCGAAGGAGACCTGCTGGTTCTCCTCCAGCGAACGGAAGCCGCTCGCGTTGATCGCGGAGTAGTGGACGAAGACGTCGGGGCCTCCGCCCTCCTGGGCGATGAAGCCAAAGCCCTTTTCGGCGTTGAACCACTTCACGGTTCCGGTAGCCATAAGCCCTCCTTGGGCCCAAAAGGGTTGCCCTGCTCCAGAACCTGCAAGTGTGAAAACAGTGCCGCACAACTGCATTCTTCTGAAAACGACTAGAGCCTGCGGTTACATGCTCCGCAGGCTCTGTACTGCAAGGGAAACCAAACTGCAACTTGCGGCGAGCCTAGCACGCGGGCAGCCGAAAGCAATAGAGGCCAAGATCACGTCACCCGGATGTTTGAAGATCGCAAAAGGGTTGACATCGGGGCCGGAGTCCGAAGCGTACTCCAAGGGGTCTAGTGTCGCGATGTGGACAATTCTCGCACCCGGCCGCGCGTCGGCCACATCCAGTTCCTGAACTGCCTGCCCCTGTACTGGGGGCTCGCGAGGACGGGCACGCTCCTCGACTTCGAGCTCACGAAGGACACCCCGGAGAAGCTCAGCGAGAGGCTGGTGCAGGGAGACCTCGACATCGGTCCCATCACCCTGGTCGAGTTCCTCAAGAACGCGGACGACCTGGTCGCCTTCCCCGACATCGCCGTCGGCTGCGACGGCCCGGTCATGTCCTGCGTCATCGTCTCGCAGGTCCCGCTGGACGAGCTGGACGGAGCGCGGGTGGCCCTCGGGTCGACCTCGCGCACCTCCGTACGCCTCGCCCAGCTCCTCCTCGCCGACCGCTACGGCGTCCGGCCCGACTACTACACGTGCCCGCCCGACCTGAGCCTGATGATGCAGGAGGCGGAGGCGGCCGTACTCATCGGAGACGCGGCCCTCAGGGCCAACCTCCTCGACGGGCCGCGTTTCGGCCTCGAAGTGCACGACCTCGGCGCACTCTGGAAGGAGTGGACCGGGCTGCCGTTCGTCTTCGCGGTGTGGGCGGCCCGGCGGGACTACCTGGAGCGCGAGCCGGTGATCACCCGGCGCGTCCACGAGGCCTTCCTCTCCTCCCGCAACCTCTCCCTCGACGAGGTCGGCAAGGTCGCCGAGCAGGCGGCCCGCTGGGAGGCCTTCGACGAGGAGGTCCTGGAGAAGTACTTCACGACCCTGGACTTCCGCTTCGGGGCACCGCAGTTGGCCGCGGTCGCGGAGTTCGCGCGCCGGGTCGGTCCGACGACGGGTTTCCCCGGGGACGTGAAGGTGGAACTGCTCCAGCCCTAACCTGCATCCAAACCTTATGGGGGAGGCCGGTATGCAGCCGCTCGGAGTCGACGAACCCACCACCGTGGGGCCCTACCGGCTGCTCGGCCGGCTCGGTTCCGGTGGCATGGGCCGGGTCTATCTCGGCCGCAGCGCCGGGGGCCGCACGGTCGCCGTCAAGATCGTGCACCCGCACTTCGCGCTCGACGAGGAGTTCCGCGCCCGCTTCCGGCGCGAGGTCGACGCGGCGCGAAGAGTGGGCGGGGCGTGGACCGCGCCGGTCCTGGACGCGGACCCGGAGGCGGCGGTGCCGTGGGTCGCCACGGGGTACGCGGCGGGCCCGTCCCTGGCTTCGGCGGTCGCGGACGGGGGTCCGCTGCCCGAGCATTCCGTACGAGTGCTGGGGGCGGGCCTCGCCGAGGCGCTCGCGGCGGTCCACGACCTGGGGCTCGTCCACCGGGACGTCAAGCCCTCCAACGTCCTGCTCACCGTCGACGGCCCGCTCCTCATCGACTTCGGCATCGCCCGCGCCACGGACGGCACCGCGTCGCTGACCTCCACCGGCGTCTCCATCGGCTCGCCCGGCTACATGTCCCCGGAACAGATCCTGAGCAAGGGCATCTCGGGCGCGGCGGACGTCTTCTCCCTGGGCGCGGTACTCGCGTTCGCGGCCACGGGAGTGCCGCCGTTCCCGGGGGACTCCTCCGCCTCCCTCCTCTACAAGGTGGTGCACGAACAGCCCGAACTCGGATCGCTGAGCGGTGAGTTGCGGGAGATCGCCGAGTCCTGCCTGGCCAAGTCGGCGCAGGAACGGCCGACTCCGGGAGAAGTGGCCCGGCGGCTCGCTCCCGAGGGGGCGGCGCGGCTGGTGGCGGCGGGGTGGCTGCCGGGGGCGCTGGTCGAGCAGGTGGGGCGAAGTGCCGTACAGCTGCTGAATCTTGAGGCGGTGGGGGAGCAGGCTTCGGGGCCGGTGGGGTTCAGCAGCCCTGCGGTGGGGGCGTTCGGGCCGGCGCCGGTGATGCCGGTGTCCGTGCCCTCGGTGCCGCCGGGTGTGCCTTCGGGGCCGACGGGCGTTCCCTTCGTGCCCGAACCCCGGGACGCGGCGCCGCAGGAGACGGTGGTGCCCTCGGACGGGCGGCCCGGGCCCGGCCGGCTCTCCGTGTCCGTGGCCGCCACCTCCACCTCCGGCGACAACGGCCGTGGCCGTCGGCTGAGTTGCACCGTGGCGCTCGCGGTCGCGGGGGCGCTGGCCGCGGTGACCGTGGGCTCGGTGTTCGTGTTCGACCTGCTGCCGGGGCGGGGCGACGACGATTCGGCGAGTTCCCCGCCCGGGAGCGACGCGTACTCCCCGGCGCCGACGTCCGAGCCTTCGGCCTCTGCCCCGTCGCCCTCCGAGCCGTCGGCCTCGGCGGAGTCCAGTGAGCCTGCGGGCGGACCCTCCCAGGTACCTGCCCGCTACCTCGGCACCTGGGAAGGCCAGGGCAGCGGCCTCGACGGGACCGTCCCGATGGGTACCTTCCGGATCACGGTCAAGAAGGTGAGCGTCGGCCAGGAGCTGGGCCGACTGCGCCAGACCGACGTGATCGGCGCGGTCTGCACCGACGTCCTCACTCTGAAGAAGGTCACGGACACGGAGCTCGTCACGACGGCCGTCGGCGCGAAGGACAACCACGCGGGCTGCAACCCCGCCGCCCACACGGTCCGCCTCACCGCGGTCGGCGACGACCTGAAGTACACGTCGGAGAGCGAGGCCGAGGGCTACCCCGAGGCACGGATGTCGAAGGTCGGGGAGTGACCGGGCTGATCGTCGCCGTCGCCGCGGTGTGGGGAGCGGCGACGGGCGCGCTGTTGCCGCGCGCGGCGTACCGGTTCTCCGTCCCGTCGGAGGAGCCGTGGCGGACGACCTGCCCCGGCGGGCACCCCCTGGGCGGGTGGCTCGGACGGGCGCGGTGCGGCCGGTGCGAGGAGCAGGCGTACGGCTCCGGCGCCGCCGTCCTCTCCACCGTCACCGCGCTCCTCTGTGCCGCCCTCGCCGCCGCCACCGGCACCCGCCCGGAGCTCGGGGTCTGGCTGCTGCTCACTCCGGCAGGCGTCCTGCTGGCCGCCATCGACCTGCGTGTACGGCGGCTGCCCGACCCGCTAACGCTGCCCCTCGCGGCCGCCGCGCTAGCCCTCCTCGGGGTGGTCTCATTCGTGCCCGAGCACACCGGCCACTGGACGAACGCCGCCCTGGGCACCCTCGCGCTCGGCGCCGGCTACTACGTGCTGTGGCGGATCAACCCCGGCGGCATGGGCTTCGGCGACGTGAAGCTGGCCCTCGGGGCGGGGGCGGTCCTGGGCTGGTACGGCTGGGACACCGTCCTCCTCGGCACCTTCGCCGGGTTCCTGCTCGGCGCACTCTGGGGCGGTGTCCTGGTGCTGGTGGGCAGGGCGGGGCGCAAGACGGCGATCCCGTTCGGGCCGTTCCTGATAGCGGGGGCGTATGCGGGGTTGCTGATGGGGGCGTACGCGGCCTGAGGCGGGGCGCGCGGGGTCTCGGTGGACCGGCCCACCGGCCACGGTGCCGGAACCGGCGGGGCCACTGCCCTGACCGTCGCGCCCGTTTGTGCCGAGCGCAGTGCCCCGCGGGCTGGGGTCGGGGGGCAGGCGGGGGCCCGGCGGACCGGTCGCCGTTCCGCGGCCGGTGGGGTCGAGCCCGGATGGACCCGCGGTCGCTGTCCCGGCCGTTGTCGTGTCTGTCCCGGCTGAGCGCAGTGTCCCGCGGGCTGGGGTCGGGGGGTAGGCGGGGGCCCGGCGGACCGGTCGCCGTTCCGCGGCCGGTGGGGGCGAGCCCGGATGGACCCGCGGTCGCTGTCCCGGCCGTCGTCGTGTCTGTCCCGGCCGAGCGCAGCGTCCCGCGGGCTGAGGTCGGGCTTGTCACAGGGCTGGCGTAGGCTGGCCGAGACCGTCCGAACCCTTGACGAAAGGCACGCCCCGGTGAGCGAGAAGGCCGACCTTCAGTCCGTCCTCGACCGTGCCGCCGAGGGTGGGCGGATCACTCCGGAGGAGGCGCTCGACCTCTACCGGGACGCCCCGCTGCACGCGCTGGGCTCGGCCGCGGACGCGGTGCGCCGCCGTCGGTACGCGGGCACGGAGCACATCGCGACGTACATCATCGAGCGGAACATCAACTACACGAACGTGTGCGTCACGGCGTGCAAGTTCTGCGCCTTCTACGCCCCGCCCACCGCCAAGGACAAGGGCTGGACCCGCGACCTGGACGACATCCTGCGCCGGTGCGCGGAGACCGTCGAACTCGGCGGCACCCAGATCATGTTCCAGGGCGGCCACCACCCGGACTACGGCGTCGAGTACTACGAGAAGCACTTCGCCGCCATCAAGAAGAACTTCCCCCAGCTGGTGATCCACTCGCTGGGCGCCTCCGAGGTCGAGCACATGGCTCGTATCTCCAAGGTGAGCGTGGAGGAGGCGATCCAGCGCATTCACGCCGCCGGTCTCGACTCCTTCGCCGGCGCCGGCGCGGAGCTGCTCCCCGAGCGCCCCCGCAAGGCCATCGCGCCCCTCAAGGAGTCCGGTGAGCGCTGGCTGGAGATCATGGAGACCGCCCACAACCTGGGCGTGGAGTCCACCTCCACCATGCTCATGGGCACCGGCGAGACCAACGCCGAACGCATCGAGCACCTGCGGATGATCCGTGACGTACAGGACCGCACGGGCGGCTTCCGCGCGTTCATCCCGTACCTCTACCAGCCGATGAACAACCACCTGAAGGGCCGCACCCAGGCCACGATCTTCGAGTACCTGCGGATGATCGCGATCTCCCGGCTCTTCATGGACAACATCGCCCACATCCAGGGCTCCTGGCTCACCACCGGCCAGGACGCGGGCCAACTCACCCTGCACTACGGCGCGGACGACCTCGGCTCGGTCATGCTGGAGGAGAACGTCGTCTCGGCGGCCGGCGCCAGGCACCGCTCCAACCTCCAGGAAATGATCGACATGATCCGTACGGCCGGTCGAGTCCCGGCCCAGCGCGCCACCACCTACGAACACCTCGTCGTCCACGACGACCCGGCGAACGACCCGGTCGACGCGCGCGTGATGTCCCACATCTCCTCCACGGCGATCGAGGGCGGCACGGCCCACCCCGAGCTGAAGATCCTCACCTCCAACTAGCCCGCAGATGCTCACGATCCACACCGCCGACCAGCTGACCCCGGGCGACGGAAGACCTCCGTTGCCCGGCGGGGCGGTACTGGTCGAGGGCCGGCAGATCGCGGCCGTAGAGGTGTACGACGACCTGGCGGCCGCCCACCCGTCCGCAAGGGTCCGCCGCTGGCCGGGAGTTCTCACCCCGGGCCTGGTCGACCCGCACGGCCCGGAGATCCTGGAGCAGTCCTACCACCCGGACCCGCGTGAGGACCTGGGCGACGAACCCCTCACGGGCGAGGCGCTGAAGGCACTGGACATGACGGACGCGCGGTGGGGTGCGAGCGCGCGGCGCGGGGTGCAGCGACTGCTGGCGCAGGGCACGGTGGCGGTGGTGGGCCCATTGCGACGCCCCGCGGTGATCGACGCCGTACACAGGTCGGGTCTGACGATCGAGCACGGGCTCACAGAGACACCCCTGATCCCGGGCACGGAAGCGACTTTCGCGGTCTTCGACACAACGGAATGCGTGGCAACGGTGATCAGGGGCCGCCTGCTGCACAGGCGCAGGTAGAGGCTTCTAGGTTTTTAGGGGCGCGGGGCCGTATCGATTTGCGGCTCCGCCGCGCGGGCGCGACAAGTCCCCACCGGCCCGCACCCGAAACTCAACCGGCCAATGCCTCCCCAAACGCCCCCGCAGCCTGAGAAACCCCACTGCAATTGGTCAACGCATCATCCTCATCAGAGTCCCCCTCCACACACTGCTGATCCCGAAACGTAGACCACATCGACACCCAAGCCACCTCCCTCGACTCGGCAAAAGCCCGCACCTGAGCCGCATCGGACAACGTGAACGTCTCCCCGTCCACATCATTCGTCCCGATCATCGAGGTGAGCGCAATAGCACGCCACGCAGTGGCGTCAGACGTACCGAAGATCGATTTCAGCTGCGCCTGCGCCGCCTTCGCCGAAGTGATCGCGTAATCCCCCATGTCCCCGTCGTACGACTCCCCGTAATTCATCGTCATGATGTTGACCGTCGACACCTGAACCGAGTTGTTGTTCGCGGACTCCAGCAACGCCACGCTGTCGTCGTCGATCCCGGACGGCATCACGGGCAACGTGAAGGAGACGGCGAGGTCACTCCGTTCCTTCTGCAGCAACGCGATCGCCTCGGACCGCAGATCCACGGAGTCGGAGTCGGTCAGCGCGTCCCCCTCGATGTCGAAGTCGGCGAGCGAGGAACCGGCCGCGTCCAGGGCGGCCCCGTACGCCGCGGCCAGCTTCGCCGCCGTCGAGCAGGTCTCCGCCAGCTCCTTCCCGGACGCCCCGCCGAAGGACACCCGCACCTCGGCCCCGTCCCCCTTCAACGCGCTGATCCGGGACTTGACGGAGGAGTCACCAATGGCCTTGGTGCCGTTCCACTTCGGCGTGCAGTCGCTGCCGTCGGCGATCACGAACGCGAGGTTGTACACCGAGGGCGAGCCCGCGGAGTCGTTGTCGGAGGCCTCGTCCGCGCTGACGTACGGCGCGTACGCAGTGGAGGTGCCGCCCGACTCGGAGGAGCACCCCGCCGTGGCCAGGGCGAACAGACAAGTGACCGCGGCCATCGGCTTCAGGAAACTCCGCATGCACACGCACCCGCTCTCGTGACTTCTCTGGAGAGCGAATGTCTCACACCTGCCTGAGTTTCTGACAAGCTCTCAGGAAATAGACAGAATAAGCGGTTTCTCATATGCGCCTCACAAGAACGCCACATGTGGGCACATAAAGACTGCCTAATGTCTGGGGAATGCATTCCGAGCCTGCCATCGAGAACCACACCGACGTGCGCGGTCGCCGCCGCAAACGCGGTAACGGGCCCGCCGAGGGACCCGTGTTCGTTGACAACTCCGGACGCCGCTCCAAGATGCTGCGCCGGATCGGTCTTCTCCTCGGTGTCCTGTCCCTGGGCTACGCCGTCGTGCTGGGCCTCGCCTTCATGGGCATCGGCGTCTCCACCACGTCCTCGTTCATCCCGTTCGGGAACGGCGGACCGGGTGGATCGTCGAACTCCGGCCCCGGCGGCTTCCAGCCCCAGGGCAGCGTCGGCACCCCGCCGACCCGGCCCACCGGTACCCCGCCCACGGGCACCGCCACGGGCGCTCCGCCGAGCGCCGCCCCGACCGCGACCGCCTCCGCGGCCTCCAACTGACCCGAACGGCCCACCACATGACCACGACGACGCCCTCCCGTGGCCGCCGGCGTGCCCCCACCCGCATGGAGCGGGCGGCGGGCAAGGCCGCGGCGCTGCAGAAACCGCGGGTCATCCTCGCCCTGCTGCTCCTGCTCGGCCTGACCAGCGTGATGCTGCTCGACGGCTATCTGCGCGCCGAGGTCGGCGGCGACCAGCGGGTGCGCGACGGCGCCAGCTCCAGCAAGGTCCCCGACAAGATCCTGAACGGCGGACCGATCATCAGCTTCCGAGGCGGCCAGGCGACGACGACCTCCGTCCCCTCCAAGACGATCGCGCTCACCTTCGACGACGGCCCCAACCCGACGTACACGCCCCAGGTCCTGGAGATCCTGGAGAAGTACGACGTCCCGGCGACCTTCTTCGTGGTGGGCTCGATGGTCTCGCGCTACCCGTCGATCGTGAAGGACATGGTCGAGCAGGGCAACGAGGTGGGCATCCACACCTTCACCCACGTCGACCTCTCCTACCAGAGCGACGCCCGTATCCGGCGCGAGATGACCCAGACGCAGCTCGCCCTCGCGGGCGCGGCCGGCATCACCACCACGTTGTTCCGGGCGCCGTACTCCTCGGAGACGGACGCGATCGACAACTACAGCTGGCCCGTCTACAAGAAGCTCGGCGAGGAGGGCTACACCAGCGTCTTCGTCGACACCGACAGCGACGACTGGAAGAAGCCGGGCGTCTCGAAGATCGTCAAGTGGGCCACTCCGTCCGGGACCTCGGGTGCCTCCGTGCTGATGCACGACGCCGGTGGCGACCGTGAGCAGACGATCAAGGCGCTGCCCGAGTACATCGAGAAGATGAAGGCGCAGGGCTACACCTTCACCACCATCAGCGGGGTGCTGGAGACGCAGAACGCGAGCAACGGTCCGCAGGGCCGGCAGCAGACGGGAGGCGGAAACGTGACCGGCCGGCAGTCTCAAGGACTGACGAACGCCCAACGCCTCCAGGCCGCGCACCGCGAGGCCACCGGCACAACCCTCTACGAAGGCAAGGCCCTCGTCGCCGCCGTCGCCGTCGCCGAGCTGACGGTGCCCACGCTGTCGGTCGGACTCGTGATCGTGGGCGTGGCCGTCATGGGCCGCTTCGGGATGATGCTGATCCTCGCCCGGCGGCACTACGGACAGCGCAACAAACGCCGTTTCACCTGGGGGCCGACCGTCACCCGGCCGGTGAGCGTGATCGTCCCGGCGTACAACGAGAAGGAGTGCATCGCCAACACCCTGGAGTCGCTGGCGAAGAGCACCCACCCGATCGAGGTCATCGTCGTCGACGACGGCTCCTCGGACGGCACCTCCGAGATCGCCCGCGAGGCGGCGCGCTCGCTCGGCATGACCAACGTCCGGGTCATCCGCCAGGAGAACGCGGGCAAGCCGGCCGCCCTCAACAACGGTGTCCGCAGCGCCAGTCACGACATCGTCGTGATGATGGACGGCGACACTGTTTTCGAGCCGGACACCGTACGGCAGCTTGTGCAGCCCTTCGCCGACCCCGAGGTCGGCGCGGTCGCCGGCAACGCCAAGGTCGGCAACCGCGACACGGTTATCGGCGCCTGGCAGCACATCGAGTACGTGATGGGCTTCAACCTCGACCGCCGCATGTACGACCTGCTGCGCTGCATGCCCACCATCCCGGGCGCCATCGGGGCCTTCCGCAGGGAAGCCGTGTTGCAGGTCGGCGGGATGAGCGAGGACACCCTCGCCGAGGACACCGACATCACCATCGCGATGCACAGGCAGGGCTGGCGGGTCGTGTACCAGGAGCACGCACGCGCGTGGACCGAGGCGCCGGGGTCGTTGAAACAGCTCTGGTCGCAGCGCTACCGGTGGTCGTACGGCACCATGCAGGCGCTGTGGAAGCACCGCAAGTCCCTCACGGACAAGGGTCCCTCGGGGCGCTTCGGCCGGGTCGGCATGCCCCTGGTGGTGATCTTCCAGATCGTCACGCCGGTCTTCGCCCCGCTGATCGACGTGTTCACCGCCTACTCGATGATCTTCGTCGACTTCCAGGCGGCGCTGTACGCGTGGCTCGCCGTCCTGGGCGTCCAGCTCGTGTGCGCGGCGTACGCCTTCCGCCTCGACAAGGAGAAACACCGCTATCTGCTGATGATGCCGCTCCAGCAGCTGGCCTACCGCCAGATGATGTACCTCGTCCTCATCCACTCCTGCATCACCGCCCTCACCGGCGGCCGGCTGCGCTGGCAGAAGCTGAAGCGGACCGGCGAGGTCGGCACGCCGGCGGGGGTGGGCTGATGAGCTGGGAGCAGCAGGGGTGCCAGGAGGGATACCAGCAGAGGTACCGGCAGCAGGGGTACGGCCCGGAGTACGGGTACTCGGGGTACGCAGAGCAGCCGTATGCGCAGCCGCAGGTGTACATCGAGCCACCGGTTCTCGAAGCCTCCGCTGACGCCGAGGCGGAGGAGGAGAAGCCTCCGTCTCGGCCCTCCGGCCGCGACCGCTACTTCGACACCCTCAGGGCCGTCGCCCTGATCCGGGTCGTCAGCTATCACACCTTCGGGTGGGCCTGGGCGGGCATGGTCTTCCCCTCCATGGGGATCATGTTCGCCCTGGCCGGCACGCTGATGGCGAAGTCCCTGGAGCGCCCGGCGTTCACGGTCGTCAAGAGCCGGATGCGCAGGCTGCTGCCGCCGTTCTGGTTCTGGGGCGTCTTCGTGGTGCTCGCGATGCTGATCCACGACTGGATGCCGGGCTGGCAGATCGTCTATTGGGTCGTGCCGCTGGGCGATCCGCCGGGCAACCAGTGGGCCGTCCAGGCTTGGGAGATCCTCTGGTACCTGCGCACCTACCTCTGGTTCGTCCTGCTCTCCCCGCTGCTGCTGAAGGTCTTCCGGCTGGCCCCGGTGCCGGTGCTGCTGCTGTCCCTGGCCCCGATCGTGGTCTTCCACTTCCTGTGGGAGCCCCCGGACGACCGCCTCGGCAGCGCGCTGACCGACCTCGCCACCTTTCTGTTCTGCTGGATCCTCGGTTTCGCCCACCGTGACCGGGTCCTGGAGCGGCTGAAGCCGTTCGCCGTCGTCCTGCTCTCGTTCGCTGCGATCGGCTTCGGCGGCTGGTACGCCTTCACCCACCAGGCCGAGACGGGGTCGTACGACCTCGACGACATCCCCCTCGCGCAGGCCTTCTGGTCCGCCGGGTACGTGATGCTGCTGATGTGGGCCAAGTCGTACTTCGGGATCGACTTCGCGTGGCTGACCCGCTTCCGCCGCACCGACCGGATCGTCACGGTTTTCAACTCCCGCGCGGTGACGATCTACCTGTGGCACGAGATCGCGCTGATCCTCGCCGTGCCGCTGATCGACCGGTTCTGGAACGTGCCCGCGTTCGAGAAGTGGCTGCCGCTGGAGAGCCAGTGGTTCATGTTCGGCGTCGGGTGGGTGCTGATCGCGGTCTTCGTGCTGGTGTGCGGGTGGGTGGAGGACGTGGCCGGGAAGAAGAAGCCGCAGCTACTGCCGGGAGGGCGTCGGGTCTCTTCGTGAGGGCGGCTGCAAGAATGGGCGGGTGACCCGCGCTTCCCTGAACAAGCAGCCGCACGAAGTCGCCTCGATGTTCGACGACGTGGCGGAACGGTACGACCTGACCAACGACGTGCTGTCGCTCGGCCAGGACCGGGTGTGGCGCAAGGAGGTCGCCAGGGCCGTCGACGCCCGCCCCGCCCAGAAGATCCTGGACCTGGCGGCGGGCACGGCCACCTCGTCGCTGCCCTTCGCCCGCACCGGCGCCTACGTCGTGCCCTGCGACTTCTCGCTCGGGATGCTCCAGGTCGGCAAGCGCAAGCACACCTGGTTGCCGTTCACCGCGGGCGATGCGACCAAGCTGCCCTTCAAGGACGACACCTTCGACGCCGTCACGATCTCCTTCGGGCTGCGCAACGTCCAGGACACCGACTCCGCACTGCGCGAGATGTACCGGGTGACCAGGCCCGGCGGCCGGGTCGTGATCTGCGAGTTCTCGCACCCGACCTGGGCGCCCTTCCGGACCGTCTACACCGAGTACCTGATGCGCGCCCTGCCGCCGGTCGCCCGCGCGGTCTCCTCCAACCCCGACGCGTACGTCTACCTCGCCGAGTCCATCCGCGCCTGGCCCGACCAGCCGGCCCTGGCGGAACGCCTCCAGAAGGCGGGCTGGTCGAAGGTGGCCTGGCGGAACCTGACGGGCGGGATCGTGGCACTGCACCGGGGCGTCAAGGAGAGCTGAGCGGCTTTCCGGGAAGCCTTGGTGCAAGCCTCGGCCCGCGTCAGCCGAATCCCGTCGTACAGCGCACGGCGTACGGGTCGCCCGGCTCGTCCAGCTCGCGCTGGAGGCCACCCCTGGGGGGCTTCGGGACGCGGGGTTCATGGACGCCTCCACCGCCCTCACCCGGGCCGCGGTCGAACCAGACGTACACCACCGAGTCCCGCGGCACCTCCGCCCCGGCCTGCGGGTACTGGCGTACGACATAGTCGACGACGGCCAGGTGGAAGTCCTTCCGATCCGGCGCGTTGATGAACAGACCCTGCGCCTGGGCCGACTCGCGCGCGTCCATGGCCATGAGTCCGACCAGACGCGGTACGCGCACTTCGGGCGTCTTGGGTGTTATGTGCACAGATGTCACCCCCAGCGGTACTGGCAGGGTAACTCCGGCCTCGCACCGGCCGGAAGTGCCGGGTTTCGTTCTGTAGCAGTCCGCTACCGTGCGTGAGATTTCCGCAGGGGGAGCCGGAAGCACAGTGCGTCCTCCGGGAGCCGGGGGTGCGGGAAGGTCTCCGCGAGCTCCATTCCGAGCCGCTTGGTGACCGCGATCGACCGTTCGTTTCCGGGTCTGACCATCGCGACCACGTCGGTGACGCCCGCCGCCCTGATCCGCTCCAGGGTCATCTGCCCGGCCGCCGTGGCGTACCCCTTGCCCCAGTAGTCCCGCCCGAGCCGCCAGCCGATCTCGATCTCACCGACCGGTCCCCAGTCCCGCGGCCATGGCTGGGCGCCGGTGAAGCCGATGACCTGCCCGTTCTCGTCGACCATGGTCCACAGGCAGAATCCCAGCTCGGCGTCGTGCCGGCGCTGGCGCGCGGTGAGCTCCTCGTAGACGGACAGCTCCGCGGGCTTCCCGCCGTGGAACTCCATGACGTCCGGGTCGTCGAAGATCCTGTGCCAGGCGAGCGCGTCCTCGTCGGTGGGGACGCGCAGCCGTACTACGGGCAGAGCTCGGTTCACTGGGGCAGCCCTTCAGCCGGGTGATCAATTCTGCTGAATAGACTGCCCATGTCCAGTGCCGGTCGGCACGCGGATTCCGAACTTGATTCCGTACCTGTGTCCGAACTTGATCCGAGCTTGGGGAGATCCCGCCGTGACCGAGCCCCTGTCCGAGAACACCGCCGATGTCATCGTCGTCGGCGCGGGGCCGGCCGGCTCCACCACCGCGTACTACCTCGCCAAGGCCGGACTCGACGTACTCCTCCTGGAGAAGACCGAGTTCCCGCGCGAGAAGGTCTGCGGCGACGGCCTCACCCCGCGTGCCACGAAACAGCTCATCGCCATGGGCATCGACGTCTCCGAAGAGGCCGGCTGGCTGCGGAACAAGGGCCTTCGGATCATCGGCGGCGGTGTGCGCCTCCAGCTGGACTGGCCGGATCTCGCCTCCTTCCCGGACTACGGCCTCGTCCGCAAGCGCGACGACTTCGACGAGCAGCTCGCCCGCCAGGCCCAGAAGGCGGGGGCGCGGCTGTTCGAGCGGTGCAACGTCGGTGCCCCGATCACCGACGACCGCACGGGCCGTATCACGGGCGTCCACGCGAAACTGGGCGAGGACAAGCGTGAAGTCACCTTCCACGCGCCCCTGGTGGTCGCCGCCGACGGCAACTCCACCCGGCTCTCCCTCGCGATGGGCCTGCACCGCCGCGAGGACCGCCCGATGGGCGTGGCCGTACGGACGTACTTCGAGTCCCCCCGCCACGAGGACGACTACCTGGAGTCCTGGCTGGAGCTGTGGGACCGGCGCGGGCCCGGCGAGGACCGCCTCCTGCCCGGCTACGGCTGGATCTTCGGCATGGGCGACGGCACCTCGAACGTCGGTCTGGGCGTCCTGAACACCTCCGACTCCTTCAAGGAGCTCGACTGGCGCGAGGTGCTGAAGGCCTGGTGCGCCTCCATGCCGGAGGAGTGGGGCTACACCCCCGACAACATGACCGGCCCGATCCGCGGTGCCGCGCTTCCCATGGCCTTCAACCGCCAGCCCCACTACACCAAGGGCCTGCTGCTGGTCGGCGACGCCGGCGGCCTGGTGAACCCCTTCAACGGCGAGGGCATCGCCTACGCCATGGAGTCCGGCCAGATCGCCGCCGACGTCATCGTCCAGGCCCAGGCGCGCTCCACCCCCGCGGGGCGGGAGATGGCGCTCCAGCGCTACCCGCGCGTGCTGAAGGACACCTACGGCGGCTACTACACGCTGGGCCGCGCCTTCGTGAAGCTCATCGGCAACCCGAAGGTCATGAAGATCGCGGCCCAGCGCGGGCTGACCCACCCGGTGCTCATGAAGTTCACCCTGAAGATGCTCGCCAACCTCACCGACCCCACGGGCGGCGACGCGATGGACCGGATCATCAACGGGCTGAGCAAGGTGGCGCCGAAGGCGTGACAGGGGCCCCTCGACCGGAGCACCGTGGAGGAATGGACGTAGGGGTCGCGCTACCTGTCTTCGTCATCCTCATCGCGGTGTCGGTGTGGGCACTGGTCCACTCCCTCAGGCGCTGACCGTGCCCTGACCGCCCTTCAGCGCCTCGATGTTGGCAGCCCGGCGGGCGAACACCTCGTCCCGCCGGTCCGCCGCCTGCCGCAGCGCGTCCCGGCGCTCGCGCCTGGTCAGCCGGTCGAGATACACGCGTCCGTTCACATGGTCGGTCTCGTGCTCCAGACAGCGCGCGAAGTACCCGGTCCCCTCGATCACGAGCGGCTCGCCGTCCTTGTCGAACCCGCGCACCACGGCCCGGTCCGGACGCGGTACGTCCATGACGGCGCCCGGCACCGACAGACACCCCTCGCCGTCGTCGAGCAGCCTGCGCCCGGCCGGGTCGAGCCGGTCGAGGACCGGGTTGACGATGTGCCCGACATGCCGGACACCGTCGTCGTCCGGGCAGTCGTAGACGAACAACCGCAGATCGACGTCGACCTGGTTGGCCGCGAGGCCCGCCCCTTCCGCGATGTACATCGTCAGGAACATGTCGTCGATCAGCGCGGAGAGGTCGGGACCGAACTCGGTCACGTCCCGGCACGGCTTGTGCAGGATCTCCTCGCCGGCCTCGGTGATACGGCGGACCTTGCCGCGTCGGGCCTCGGGAGCGAGCCGTGGATACGCGTCGGCGGGCCTGCCTTGGACGAACACACTGGGCATGGTGATCTCTCCTGTGGTGTGAGGATGCTGTGGGCGGTCGGGCAACGGGGTTCCGGCCTCCGGAGCCCCTCCCTACCCTCCGTTGCCCATGACAACAGAACACATCCAACAGCCCCAGCAGCAGACCGGCCACACCCGCAGACGGTTCCTGACAAGGGCCGGGGGAGCGGCGGTCGCGTTAGGCACCGTGGGGGCGGGCAGGGCGGTCGCCGCTCCGTCCGGCCCACGCGTCGCCGTCCTCGGCGGCGGGGTCTCCGGTCTCAGCGCCGCCCACGAACTCGCCGAACGCGGCTACGCCGTCACTGTCTACGAGTACTACGACGCCCTCGGCGGCAAGGCCCGCTCGATGCCCGCCCCGGGAACGGGCACGGGCGGCCGCGCCGACCTCCCCGCCGAGCACGGCTTCCGGTTCTTCCCCGGCTTCTACCGCAATCTGCCCGACACCCTGCGCCGCATCCCCTTCCCCGGCAACGCGAACGGCGTCCACGACAACCTCCGCAGCGGCACCGAGGCCCTGTTCGCCCGCGCGGGCGGCCGCCCCGACCTGCACTTCCCGCTGCGCCGCGTCACCACCCCGCCCGCCCCCGGCGATCTCACCCCGTCCTGGATCCGCGACCAGATCCTCTCCGTCCTCGACCTCGGCACCCGCCTGCCCGCCCACGAGGCCGCCTACTTCGCCGACCGTCTCCTGGTCCACCTCACCAGCTGCGACGCCCGCCGCGAGGACCAGTGGGAGAAGGTCGCCTGGTGGGACTTCATCCGCGCCGAGGAGATGAGCGAGGAGTACCGCACGCTCCTCGGCATCGGCCAGACCCGCAACCTCGTCGCCACCCGCGCGGAGGTCGCCTCCACCCGCACGGTCGGCCGCGTCATCATCGAGGCCCTCCTCCTGTGGGGCCTGCTCGGCCGCGGCATGGACGGCGACGCCGACATCGACCGCGTCCTGAACGCCCCCACCAGCGAGGCCTGGATCGACCCCTGGGAACGGCATCTGCGCTCCCTCGGCGTCGAGTTCGTCCTCGGCACCCAGGTCCGCGAGATCCGCTACGACGGCGGACGGGTGACCGGCGTCCACGTCTCGGCCCGCGACGGCGGCGACGACCGTACCGTCACCGCCGACCACTACGTCTGCGCCCTCCCGGTCGAGCACGCGCGCGTGACGTGGGGCCCGGCCCTGCGCGCGGCCGACCCGCAGCTCGCGCGCTGCGACGCGTTGGAGACGGACTGGATGACCGGGGTGATGTTCTACCTCCGCACGCCCACACCGGTCGTGCACGGCCACATCAACTGCCTCGACTCACCCTGGTCGGTGACCGGCGTCGGACAGGCGCAGTTCTGGGACGGACGGGACTTTCCGCGCGACTACGGCGACGGACGGGCCCGGGACTGCCTCTCGGCGATCATCTCGGAGTGGGACAAGCCCGGCATCCTGTACGGCAAGACGGCCAAGGAATGCACGAAGGAGGAGGTCGTCGCCGAGCTCTGGGCCCAACTGAAGGACGGTCTCAACGACTCCGGCAGGACGACCCTGCGGGACGAGGACCGTCTGGGCTGGTTCATGGACCCGGCTGTGACGGGTCTGGGTGGCCCCGAGCCGCAGAACCGCGAGCAGCTCCTCGTCCACCCCACGGGCACGCTCCACAACCGCCCCTCGGCGCGCACAGCGGTCCCGAACCTCTTCCTCGCCGGCGACTACATCCGCACGGACGTGGACCTGGCGTCGATGGAAGGCGCCAACGAGTCCGCCCGGCTCGCGGTCAACGCGCTGCTGGAAGCGGACCATTCGGACACCGAGCGGTGCCGGGTGTGGGAGCTCTACCGGCCCCCGGAGCTGGAACCCCTGAAACGGGTCGACGAGGTGCGCCACCGCCTCGGTCTGCCCAACACCTTCGACCTGGGGTGAGTTTCGCCCCGGTATGAGTCGGAAGGGCCGCTGCCCCCGAGCGGCTGCGGCCCTTACCTGGCTGTGCTACCGGTGTCAGAGCACCCGCACCGCGCCGGTCGGCGGGTCGTAGGACATCGGCTTCTCGGCGACACCCGTCGAGGGGTTCTGCGCGCCGACGAACATGCCGTCACCGACGTACACCGCCACGTGGTACGCGCTGCCCGCGCTACCCCAGTACAGGATGTCGCCCGGCTGCAGGTTGCTCAGCGAGACCTGGGTGCCGGCCGTCGACTGGTCCTGCGAGACGCGCGGCAGGTCGATGCCCACCTGCTTGAAGGCGGTCTGGACCAGGCCGGAGCAGTCCCACCCCCCGGAGCCGGTGCCGCCGGAGATGTAGGCGTCACCGATCTGCGCCTTCACGAAGGCGATGACCGCCGCGGCCGAACCGGTGGCCGTGGACGAGCTCGTGGAGACACTGGCGCTCGCCGAGGCGGACAGGGTGGCCCGCGCGGAGCTGCGGGACGCGGCCTCCTCGGCGGCGGCCCTGCGTGCCTCCTCGGCCTTCTTCTTGGCTTCGGCCTTCTTCTTGGCCTCCGCGAGGTCCGCCTTGGCCTGCTTTGCGGCGGTTGCGGCGGCCGCGTCACGCTCGGCCTGCAGCTGGTAGTTCGCGGCTGCCTGCTGCATCGCGTCGGCGGACTCGGCCACCTGGCTGCCCAGGTCGGCCGAGAGGGTGGGCAGTTCGAGGGTCTGCGTCGTCGACTCGGCGGCGAACGCCTGAGCCGACGCGCCCGCCGCTGCCATGCTGAGTACGCCACCGGCGACTCCGGCACGCACGGCGATCGAAGTCGTCGCGCTGCGGCGGGGTTTCCGGTGGCTGCGTATGTGAGCGGTGTGGGACATGGGACCAACTGGTATCAGGGGCTCCTCCATACCTTCAAGAAACGTGGGCTGCGCCACAGTTGTTCAATCGACGGCCCGAATCCCTGCTGCTCCGCTCTTTATTGACGCCGTAACGGACATTGCGGACGCACGTGATCAAGCCTGTGATCATGGCTTTTCGTTGTTCCGTCCTAATTGCCCCGCATCTACCATCGGTTGAGGCAGTTGGCCAAGCCCCCTTCATGGGGAGCTCTCACGCGTGTGGCGGAGGTCACGCAACGGTTACGGCGATGCGTGCGTCCGGAGGGGGTCGCCGCTCGTGAATGTGTGCACGCGTCCACATCCGGCCTCGCCCCTCCTACTGATGTGTGAATGCGGCGCACTACCAAGCAGTCGCGTCCAGCGCCAATTTGCATGCAGGGGAACTCTCTTGATATGGAGACGCCTCTCCCGACCTGCGCCGGCTAGCGGAAATGTCACCTCTGGTGATCACTCGGACGCTTCACGTACGAAGATCACCGCTGATCCGCCTTCATGATCCTTCGTCAGGTGGTGGAGATCACAAAGCTTGTGCAATACCCCGTGTCGCAGATCACAGACCGGCGGGCATAGGATGCGGGTGAGTTGGGCTTGTGACCTGCTTCACATGTTCGCGATCTTCGTCGGGACGGACGGAGGTCACAGGGACGTATGAGTCGGGTGTGAGTCCGATGCCATCGCCAGCAGTCAGTGCCGACTGAGAGGAGCGAGGAGCGGTGAACGCCTATGCGCCCATCCTCGTACTGGGAGCCCTCGGGGCAGGCTTTGCGATCTTCTCCGTGGTCATGGCCACGCTGATCGGTCCGAAGCGGTACAACCGGGCCAAGCTCGAGGCCTACGAGTGCGGCATCGAGCCGACCCCCACGCCGGCCGGCGGCGGGCGCTTCCCCATCAAGTACTACCTGACGGCGATGCTCTTCATCGTCTTCGACATCGAGATCGTCTTCCTCTACCCCTGGGCCGTCACCTTCGACGCCCTGGGTGTTTTCGGGCTCGTGGAGATGCTGCTCTTCGTGCTCACCGTCTTCGTCGCGTACGCGTACGTATGGCGGCGCGGCGGCCTGGAATGGGACTGAGGGGCCTTTAACTCATGGGACTCGAAGAAAAGCTGCCGAGCGGCTTCCTGCTGACCACCGTCGAGCAGGCCGCGGGCTGGGTGCGCAAGGCGTCCGTCTTCCCGGCCACCTTCGGCCTCGCTTGCTGTGCCATCGAGATGATGACCACGGGAGCCGGACGCTACGACCTGGCCCGCTTCGGCATGGAGGTCTTCCGCGGCTCACCCCGCCAGGCCGACCTCATGATCGTCGCCGGCCGGGTCAGCCAGAAGATGGCGCCGGTGCTCAGGCAGGTCTACGACCAGATGCCGAACCCCAAGTGGGTGATCTCCATGGGGGTCTGCGCCTCCTCGGGCGGCATGTTCAACAACTACGCGATCGTGCAGGGCGTCGACCACATCGTCCCGGTCGACATCTATCTGCCCGGCTGCCCGCCACGGCCCGAGATGCTGATGGACGCCATTCTCAAGCTCCACCAGAAGATCCAGTCCTCCAAGCTCGGCGTGAACGCCGAGGAGGCGGCCCGCGAGGCGGAGGAGGCGGCGCTCAAGGCCCTGCCCACGATCGAGATGAAGGGGCTGCTGCGGTGAGCGACGCGAACGGTGTCAACGGGGCGTCGAACGGGGTGAACCCCGAGAAGGACCTCGGCGCCTCCAACCTCCCCGGCCAGCGCGGCGACGGCGGCGAGGAGATCCGCGTCCAGCGCGGCATGTTCGGTGCCAACAACGGCGGCGACACCTCCGGCTACGGCGGCCTGGTCCGCTCGATCAGGCTCCCCGGGGCGGCCGCCCGCCCCTACGGCGGCTGGTTCGACGAGGTCGCCGACGAGCTGGAGGGCGCGCTGGAGGAGCAGGGGCTGCTCCCCGACAACGCCATCGAGAAGACGGTCGTCGACCGCGGCGAGATCACCTTCCACATCGAGCGCGAGCACCTGCTGCGTGTCGCGCGGACCCTGCGCGACGACCCGGCCCTGCGCTTCGAGCTCTGCACCGGCGTCAGCGGGGTCCACTACCTCCACGACAAGGGCCGCGAGCTGCACGCCGTCTACCACCTGCGCTCGATCACCCACAACCGGCTGATCCGCCTGGAGGTCAGCGCCCCGGACGCCGATCCGCACATCCCGTCCCTGGTCTCGGTGTATCCGACCAACGACTGGCACGAGCGCGAGACCTACGACTTCTTCGGGATCGTCTTCGACGGTCACCCGGCCCTGACGCGGATCATGATGCCGGACGACTGGCAGGGCCACCCGCAGCGCAAGGACTACCCCCTCGGCGGCATCCCCGTCGAGTACAAGGGCGCCCAGATCCCGGCTCCGGACCAGCGGAGGTCGTACTCGTGAGCACTTCCCACGCCTCTCCCCGTGAGACCACGGAAGGCACCGTATACACGGTCACCGGTGGTGACTGGGACGAGGTCGTCCAGTCCGCGGCCCGGGCCGACGACGAGCGCATCGTCGTCAACATGGGCCCACAGCACCCCTCCACCCACGGAGTGCTCCGCCTGATCCTGGAGATCGACGGCGAGACGGTCACCGAGGCCCGCTGCGGCATCGGCTATCTCCACACCGGCATCGAGAAGAACCTCGAGTTCCGCACGTGGACGCAGGGCACCACGTTCGTGACGCGCATGGACTACCTGACGTCCTTCTTCAACGAGACCGCCTACTGTCTCGCCGTCGAGAAGCTCCTCGGCATCGAGGACCAGATCCCCGACCGGGCCGAGATCATCCGGGTGCTCCTGATGGAGCTGAACCGGCTCTCCTCGCACCTGGTGTGCATCGCCACCGGCGGCATGGAACTCGGCGCCACCACGATCATGATCTACGGATTCCGTGATCGTGAAATGATTCTCGACATCTACGAGCTCATCACGGGCCTGCGGATGAACCACGCGTACATCCGCCCCGGCGGACTCGCGCAGGACCTGCCGCCCGGCGCGGTGGACCACATCCGCGAGTTCGTGAAGAAGATGAAGAAGAACCTCCCGGAGTACGACAAGCTCGCCACCGGGAACCCCATCTTCAAGGCCCGTATGCAGGACGTCGGCTACCTGGACCTGGCGGGCTGCATGGCCCTCGGTGCCACCGGGCCCATCCTGCGCTCCACCGGTCTGCCGCACGACCTGCGCAAGTCGCAGCCCTACTGCGGCTACGAGACGTACGAGTTCGACGTCCCGACCGCCGACACCTGCGACTCCTACGGCCGCTTCCTCATCCGCCTGGAGGAGATGCGCCAGTCGCTGAGGATCGTCGAGCAGTGCCTGGACCGGCTCCAGCCGGGACCGGTCATGGTCGCCGACAAGAAGATCGCCTGGCCCGCCCAGCTCGCGCTCGGCCCCGACGGGCTCGGCAACTCCCTCGACCACATCAAGAAGATCATGGGCACCTCCATGGAGGCCCTGATCCACCACTTCAAGCTGGTCACCGAGGGCTTCCGCGTCCCGCCGGGACAGGCGTACGCGGCCGTCGAGTCACCCAAGGGCGAACTCGGGGTGCACGCCGTGTCCGACGGCGGCACCCGCCCCTTCCGGGTCCACTTCCGCGACCCGTCCTTCACCAACCTTCAGGCCATGGCGGCGATGTGCGAGGGCGGCCAGGTCGCCGACGTCATCGTCGCTGTCGCGTCCATCGACCCCGTGATGGGAGGCGTCGACCGGTGACCACGAGTTCTTCCGAGCGGGGCGTCAGCCTGGGCATGCCCGAACTGCCCGCACCCGCTTACCCGGACGACGTCCGAGCCCGTCTGGAGGCGGACGCGCGCGAGATCATCGCCCGCTACCCGGACTCCCGCTCGGCACTCCTGCCGTTGCTGCATCTCGTGCAGTCGGAGGAGGGCCATGTCACGCGCACCGGGATGCAGTTCTGCGCTGACGTACTGGGGCTGACCACGGCCGAGGTCACCGCGGTGGCCACCTTCTACACCATGTACCGGCGCAAGCCGTCCGGTGACTATCAGGTGGGTGTCTGCACCAACACCCTCTGCGCGGTGATGGGCGGCGACGCGATCTTCTCGGAGCTCCAGGAGCACCTGGGCGTCGGCAACGGCGAGACCACCGACGACGGCAAGGTCACCCTGGAGCACATCGAGTGCAACGCGGCCTGCGACTTCGCGCCGGTCGTGATGGTCAACTGGGAGTTCTTCGACAACCAGACCCCGGCCACCGCCAAGCGCCTCGTCGACGACCTGCGCGCGGGGCGGCCGGTCGAGCCCACGCGCGGGGCGCCGATGTGCACCTTCAAGGAGACCGCGCGGATCCTCGCCGGCTTCCCCGACGAGCGGCCAGGAGCCGTCGAGGCGAGCGGCGGGGCGGGACCCGCGTCGCTGGTGGGCCTCCGCCTGGCCAGGGGAGAGGCCGCACCCGCGCGCGTGGTCCATCCGCGTGACGGCGCACCGCAGGACCGGGACGTCCACGAGCCGTCCCCGTCGGAGCACCTGAGTTCGCACGACGCGCCACAGGACACGTCGGCCTCCGACCCGGCCCATCCGGCCGGGCCCACCGCCGAGGAGGGGGAGTGATGACCTTGGCACCCGAACTGAAAGACACCAGCCCCGAGAAGCTGCTCGCACCCGTGCTGTCGGCCTTCTGGGACCAGGACAAGTCCTGGACGCTGGACGTCTACAAGAGGCACGAGGGGTACGAGGGACTCCGCAAGGCGCTCGCGATGTCGCCGGACGACCTGATCGCGTACGTCAAGGACTCCGGGCTGCGCGGCCGCGGCGGTGCGGGATTCCCCACCGGGATGAAATGGCAGTTCATTCCCCAGGGGGATGGAAAACCGCACTATCTAGTTGTCAACGCCGACGAATCGGAGCCCGGGACGTGCAAGGACATCCCGCTCCTCTTCGCGAACCCGCATAGCCTCATCGAGGGCATGATCATCGCGTGTTATGCCATCAGGTCTTCGCATGCCTTCATCTATCTGCGCGGTGAAGTCGTCCCTGTGCTGCGGCGGTTGCACTCGGCCGTGAGCGAGGCCTATGCGGCCGGCTACCTCGGACAGAACATCCTGGGCAGCGGCCTCGATCTCGACATCACCGTGCACGCCGGCGCCGGGGCGTACATCTGCGGTGAGGAGACCGCACTGCTCGACTCGCTCGAAGGCCGCCGTGGTCAACCGCGGCTCCGTCCCCCCTTTCCTGCGGTCGCAGGCCTCTACGCCTGCCCGACTGTTGTAAATAACGTGGAGTCGATCGCGTCAGTTCCCGCGATTCTCCAAAGAGGGAAAGACTGGTTCAGGTCGATGGGCAGCGAGAAGGCCCCGGGCTTCACGCTCTATTCGCTCAGCGGCCATGTCGCCAGCCCCGGCCAGTACGAGGCCCCGCTCGGCATCACACTCCGCCAGCTGCTGGAGATGAGCGGCGGGATGCGGCCGGGTCACCGGCTGAAGTTCTGGACGCCGGGTGGCTCCTCCACGCCGATGTTCACCGACGAGCACCTCGACGTCCCCCTCGACTACGAGGGCGTCGGCGCCGCCGGTTCCATGCTCGGCACCAAGGCGCTGCAGTGCTTCGACGAGACGACCTGCGTGGTCCGCGCCGTCACCCGCTGGACCGAGTTCTACGCCCACGAGTCCTGCGGCAAGTGCACCCCGTGCCGCGAAGGGACGTACTGGCTCGTGCAGTTGCTGCGCGACATCGAGGCCGGCAAGGGCGTCATGTCCGACCTCGACAAGCTGAACGACATCGCCGACAACATCAACGGCAAGTCGTTCTGCGCCCTCGGCGACGGTGCCGCCTCGCCGATCTTCTCCTCGCTCAAGTACTTCCGCGAGGAGTACGAGCAGCACATCACGGGCCGTGGCTGCCCCTTCGACCCGGCCAAGTCGACGGTCTGGGCCGACTCCCGCACGGAGGTGAACGCATGACCGTGACCACCAACGCTCCCACAGGCGGGGGAGAGGCGGCGGTCCCGCCGGAGGATCTCGTCTCGCTGACGATCGACGGCGCCGAGATCAGCGTGCCCAAGGGCACCCTGGTCATCCGGGCCGCCGAAGAACTCGGCATCGAGATCCCCCGCTTCTGCGACCACCCCCTCCTCGACCCGGCCGGCGCCTGCCGCCAGTGCATCGTCGAGGTCGAGGGCCAGCGAAAGCCGATGGCCTCCTGCACCATCACCTGCACCGACGGCATGGTGGTGAAGACCCACCTCACCTCGCCGGTCGCCGAGAAGGCCCAGCACGGTGTGATGGAACTCCTCCTCATCAACCACCCGCTGGACTGCCCGGTCTGCGACAAGGGCGGCGAGTGCCCCCTGCAGAACCAGGCCATGTCACACGGCCAGGCCGAGTCCCGCTTCGAGGGCAAGAAGCGGACCTACGAGAAGCCCGTCCCGATCTCCACCCAGGTGCTGCTCGACCGCGAGCGGTGCGTGCTGTGCGCCCGCTGCACCCGCTTCTCCAACCAGGTCGCGGGCGACCCCATGATCGAACTGATCGAGCGGGGCGCGCTCCAGCAGGTCGGCACCGGCGAGGGCGACCCCTTCGAGTCGTACTTCTCCGGCAACACCATCCAGATCTGCCCGGTCGGCGCGCTCACCTCGGCGGCGTACCGATTCCGCTCCCGCCCCTTCGACCTGGTGTCCTCCCCGAGCGTGTGCGAGCACTGCTCCGGCGGCTGCGCCACCCGCACCGACCACCGGCGCGGCAAGGTCATGCGCAAGCTCGCCGCCAACGACCCCGAGGTCAACGAGGAGTGGATCTGCGACAAGGGGCGCTTCGCCTTCCGGTACGCGCAGCAGCGTGACCGGCTGGAGACGCCCCTGGTGCGCAACCCCGAGGGCGAACTCGTACCGGCCTCCTGGCCGGAAGCGCTCCAGATCGCCGCCCAGGGGCTGCTCGCCTCACGCGGCCGGGCCGGGGTCCTCACCGGCGGCCGCCTCACCATCGAGGACGCCTACGCGTACAGCAAGTTCACGCGCGTGGCGCTCGACACCAACGACATCGACTTCCGCGCGCGCGTGCACAGCAGCGAGGAGGCCGACTTCCTCGCCGCGCGGGTCGCCGGCCGTGGCCGCGACCTCGACGGTACGGGCGTCACGTACACCGCGCTGGAGAAGGCGCCGGCGGTCCTGCTGGTCGGGTTCGAGGCCGAGGAGGAGGCGCCCGGCGTCTTCCTGAGGCTGCGCAAGGCCTGGCGCAAGCACGGCCAGAAGGTGTTCTCCCTCGCCACGTACGCCACCCGCGGTCTGGAGAAGGCGGGCGGCACGCTGCTGCCCGCCGCCCCCGGCACCGAGACCGAGTGGCTGGACGCCCTGGCCGGCGGAGTCGGCCTGGAGGACGACGGCAGCAGGGCCTCCGAAGCGCTGCGCACCGCCGGCGCGGTGATCGTGGTGGGCGAGCGGCTGGCCGCGGTGAAGGGCGGACTGACAGCCGCCGTTCGAGCCGCCTCGGCGACCGGCGCGCAGTTGGTGTGGATCCCGCGGCGGGCCGGAGAGCGCGGCGCCGTCGAGGCGGGCGCGCTGCCCTCGCTCCTGCCGGGCGGCCGTCCGGCCACCGACCCGCGCGCGCGTGAGGAGGTCGCCGCGGTCTGGGGCGTGGCCGATCTCCCGCACCGCTACGGGCGGGACACCGGCCAGATCGTCGACGCGGCGGCCTCCGGCGAACTCCAGGCCCTGGTGGTCGCGGGCGTCGAGATCGCGGACCTGCCCGATCCGGCACGCGCGCGTGAAGCGCTCCAGGAGGTCGGGTTCGTGGTGTCGCTGGAACTGCGGCCCGGTGAGGTCACCGAGCACGCGGACGTCGTCCTGCCGGTGGCCGCGGTCGCCGAGAAGGCCGGCACCTTCCTCAACTGGGAGGGCAGGGTGCGCTTCTTCGAGGCCGCGCTCAAGCCCGACCAGATGACCCGCAACCTCGCACCCACCGACGCGCGGGTCCTCCAGATGGTGGCCGACGCCATGGACGTACACCTGGGTCTGCCGGATCTGCGCACCACGCGCGCGGAGATCGATCGGCTCGGCCCCTGGGACGGGCCACGCGGCACCGAACCCCTGGAGACCGGCGCCCAGTTGCCGCGGCCCGCCGCCGGAGAGGCCGTGCTGGCCGGACATCGGCTGCTGCTCGACCAGGGTCTCCTTCAGCAGGGTGACGAGGCGCTCGCCGGGACCCGGCACGCGGCACGCGCGCGTGTGTCGTCCGCGACGGCCGCTGAGGCGGGCGTCAAGGAAGGCGACCTCCTCGCGGTGACCGGCAAGACCGGCGTCGTCGAACTGCCGTTGCAGATCACCGAGATGCCCGACCGCGTGGTCTGGCTCCCGCTGAACTCCACCGGCGGGGGCGTCGCCTCCGACGCCGGGATGCGGCCCGGCTCCCTCGTCCACATCGGCCCGGCCACGCTCGCAGCCGAAGCCCCCACGGAGGTGGAGGCATGAGCCCGTACCTCGCCGCGGAAGACCTCTCGATGTTCGGCACCGACCCCTGGTGGCTCGTCGTCATCAAGGCCGTCTTCTGCTTCGCCTTCCTGATGGTGACCGTGCTGTTCTCCATCGTGTGGGAGCGCAAGGTCGTCGCCTGGATGCAGCTGCGCATCGGCCCCAACCGGCACGGCCCCTGGGGCATGCTCCAGTCGCTCGCCGACGGCATCAAGCTGATGCTGAAGGAAGACGTCATCGTCAAGCGCGCGGACAAGGTCGTCTACGTCCTCGCGCCGATCGTCGCGGCCATCCCGGCCTTCATGGCGATCGCGGTGATCCCCTTCGGTCCGGCCGGCAACGAGATCTCGATCTTCGGCCACCGCACCGCGATGCAGCTCACCGACCTGCCCATCGCGATGCTCTACATCCTCGCGGTCGCCTCGGTCGGCATCTACGGCATCGTCCTGGCCGGCTGGAGCTCCGGGTCGACGTACCCGCTCCTCGGTGGCCTGCGCTCCTGCGCGCAGATGATCTCGTACGAGATCGCCATGGGCGCGGCCTTCGCCTCGGTGTTCCTCTACTCCGGGTCGATGTCGACCTCGGCGATCGTCGAGGCCCAGCAGGACCGCTGGTACATCATCCTGCTGCCGGTCTCCTTCATCATCTACGTCATCACCATGGTCGGCGAGACCAACCGCGCCCCCTTCGACATGCCGGAGTCCGAGGGCGACCTGGTCGGCGGCTTCAACACCGAGTACTCCTCGATCAAGTTCGCGATGTTCATGCTCGCCGAGTACGTGAACATGGTGACGGTCTCGGCCGTGACGACCACGCTCTTCCTCGGCGGCTGGCGGGCCCCCTGGCCCATCTCCACCTTCTGGGAGGGCGCCAACCACGGCTGGTGGCCGCTCCTCTGGTTCGTGATCAAGGTGCAACTGCTGCTGTTCTTCTTCATCTGGCTGCGCGGCACACTCCCTCGCGTGCGCTACGACCAGCTGATGAAGCTCGGCTGGAAGGTCCTCATCCCGGTCTCCGTGGTCTGGCTGATGCTCGTCGCGACCGTGCGGACCCTGCGCAACGAGAACTACGACTTCGCCGACATCGCCCTCTACATCGGTGGCGGAGTGCTGGTCCTGTTGCTGCTCTCCTTCGTCGCCGACATGTTCCGGGAGAAGCCGAAGGCGGCCGCCGAGACCGCCGCGGAACCGGCCGGATTCGACCCGATGGCGGGCGGATTCCCCGTCCCGCCGCTGCCCGGACAGGAGTTGCCGCCGGTGCCCAGGCGCCGCTCGCGCCAGGAGCGGGAGCTGATTGCCAGTGGCGGGCCCGATACTCAGAGTGACGGCGGATCTACGGATGGAAAGGAGGCGTCCGATGGCTGAGGAGCCGAAGGAGACCAAGCCCGGTTTCATGAACCCCGTCGCCGGCTTCGGCGTGACCTTCAAGGCCATGTTCAAGAAGCGGCTGACCGAGCAGTACCCGGAGCAGCAGAAGACCACCGCTCCGCGGTTCCACGGACGGCACCAGCTGAACCGCCATCCGGACGGCCTGGAGAAGTGCGTGGGCTGCGAGCTGTGCGCCTGGGCCTGCCCCGCCGACGCCATCTATGTCGAGGGCGCCGACAACACCGACGAGGAGCGCTACTCGCCCGGCGAGCGGTACGGCCGCGTCTACCAGATCAACTACGCCCGCTGCATCCTGTGCGGGCTGTGCATCGAGGCGTGCCCCACGCGCGCGCTGACGATGACCAACGAGTTCGAACTCGCCGACAGCAGTCGCGCCAACCTCATCTTCACCAAGGACCAGCTGCTCGCCGGTCTCGAAGAGGGCATGGTCGACTCGCCCCACGCGATCTACCCCGGCACCGACGAGCAGGACTACTACCGGGGCCTGGTGACCGAGGCCGCGCCCGGCACCGTGCCCCAGGTCGCCGTCTCCAAGGGCGAGGTGGTCCAGGAGGCCGACTCCACCTTCGGTGAGGACGAACCGGCGTCGGAGAAGGTGATCGGGCGATGACCGCACCCCTCCAGCTCGCCGCGGCCACTCTGGCTGCCGACACCTCCACCGGCGAGGCCTTCCAGTTCTGGGTCCTCGGCACCGTCGCCGTGATCGGCGCCCTGTGCACCGTCTTCATGAAGAAGGCCGTGCACAGCGCGCTCTGTCTCGCCGGCACCATGATCATCCTGGCGGTGTTCTACCTCGCCAACGGCGCCTACTTCCTCGGCGTCGTGCAGATCGTCGTCTACACCGGCGCGATCATGATGCTGTTCCTGTTCGTGGTGATGCTCGTCGGCGTGACCGCGGCGGACTCCCTGAAGGAGACCATCAGGGGCCAGCGTTGGCTGGCCCTGCTGTGCGGGCTCGGCTTCGGCATCCTGCTGTTCGCCGGTATCGGAAACGCCTCCCTCAACCAGTTCAACGGCCTCACCCAGGCCAACGCGGGCGGCAATGTGGAGGGCCTCGCGACCCTCATCTTCACCAAGTACGTCTTCGCCTTCGAGATCACCGGCGCCCTGCTGATCACGGCCGCCGTCGGCGCCATGGTGCTCACGCACCGCGAGCGCACCGAGCGCGCCCTGACCCAGCGGGAGATGGCCGAGAAGCGCGTCCGCGAGGGCAAGCACGTCCCGCCGCTGCCGGCTCCGGGGGTCTACGCCCGGCACAACGCGGTGGACATCGCGGGCCTGCTGCCGGACGGCACCCCCTCCGAGCTCACCGTCAGCAAGACGCTGCGCGAGCGCGGCCAGGTCAGGGACGTCTCGGCCGAGGCGCTCAACGACCTCAAGGCGCTGGAACAGCGCGCGGAGGAACGCCTGGAGCGGACCGAGATCGAACCGGCCACCTTCAAGAGGGAGGCGTCGAAGTGAACCCCGTCAACTACCTCTACCTCGCCGCCCTGTTGTTCACGATCGGCGCCACCGGCGTGCTGATCAGGCGCAACGCGATCGTCGTGTTCATGTGCATCGAGCTCATGCTCAACGCCTGCAACCTCGCGTTCGTCGCCTTCTCCCGGATGCACGGCAATCTCGACGGCCAGATCATCGCCTTCTTCACGATGGTCGTCGCCGCCGCGGAGGTCGTGGTCGGGCTCGCGATCATCGTGTCGCTGTTCCGTTCCCGCCACTCGGCCTCGGTCGACGACGCCAGCCTGATGAAGCTGTAAGGGGTCGCTGAATCGTGGAAAGCCTCATCGCGCTGCTCATCGCGGCGCCCCTGCTCGGAGCGGCGGTCCTGCTGACCGGCGGCCGACGGCTGGACGCCGTCGGCCACTGGATCGGCACCCTGCTCGCCGGCGCCTCCTTCGTGTTCGGCGCCATCCTCTTCGCCGACCTGCTCGGCAAGGACGCCGAGCACCGCACGCTCACCCAGCACCTGTTCAGCTGGGTCCCCGTCGAGGGCTTCCAGGCGGACGTAGCCTTCCGCCTCGACCAGCTGTCGATGACGTTCGTGCTGCTGATCACCGGCGTCGGCTCGCTCATCCACCTGTACTCCATCGGGTACATGGAGCACGACGAGCGCCGCCGCCGCTTCTTCGGCTATCTGAACCTGTTCCTCGCGGCGATGCTGCTGCTCGTCCTCGCCGACAACTACCTGCTGCTGTACGTCGGCTGGGAGGGCGTCGGTCTCGCCTCCTACCTGCTGATCGGCTTCTGGCAGCACAAGCCCAGCGCGGCCACCGCGGCGAAGAAGGCCTTCCTGGTCAACCGCGTCGGCGACATGGGCCTGTCGATCGCGATCATGCTGATGTTCACGACGTTCGGCACCTTCGCCTTCGGCCCGGTGCTCGGCAGCCACGAGGAGCCGGGCATGGTGAGCGGCGCCTCCGAGGCGACTCTCACCGGCATCGCCCTGATGCTGCTGCTCGCCGCCTGCGGTAAGTCGGCCCAGGTGCCGCTGCAGTCCTGGCTCGGGGACGCGATGGAGGGCCCGACCCCGGTCTCCGCCCTCATCCACGCGGCGACCATGGTGACCGCGGGCGTCTACCTGATCGTCCGCTCCGCCAACATCTTCAACCTCGCTCCGGACGCCCAGCTCGTCGTCACCGTCGTCGGCGCGGTCACGCTCCTGTTCGGTGCGATCGTCGGTTGCGCGAAGGACGACATCAAGAAGGCCCTGGCCGGCTCGACCATGTCGCAGATCGGCTACATGGTCCTCGCTGCGGGCCTCGGCCCGATCGGCTACGTCTTCGCGATCATGCACCTGGTGACGCACGGTTTCTTCAAGGCCGGGCTCTTCCTCGGCGCCGGTTCGGTCATGCACGGCATGAACGACGAGGTCGACATGAGGAAGTACGGCGGCCTCAGGAAGTACATGCCGGTCACCTTCGTGACCTTCGGCCTCGGCTACCTCGCCATCATCGGCTTCCCGGGCCTGTCCGGCTTCTTCTCCAAGGACAAGATCATCGAGGCCGCCTTCGCCAAGGGCGGCACCGAGGGCTGGATCCTCGGCGCCTGCGCCCTGCTCGGCGCGGCCATCACCGCGTACTACATGACGCGCGTGATGCTGATGACGTTCTTCGGCGAGAAGCGCTGGCAGCCGGACGCCGAGGGCCACGAGCCGCACCCGCACGAGTCCCCGAAGTCCATGACGATCCCGATGATCGTGCTGGCGTTCGGATCGGTCTTCGCTGGTGGGTTCTTCAGCATCGGCGACCGCTTCCTGCACTGGCTGGAGCCGGTCACCGGGCACTCCCACGGCGACTCCCCGGTCAGCGCACTCACCGTCACCCTCGCCACGATGGTGGTCCTGGTGATCGGCGTGGCGATCGCCTATGCCCAGTACGGCCGCCGCCCGGTCCCGGTCGTCGCCCCGCGCGGGTCGCTGCTCACCCGGGCCGCCCGGCGCGACCTGCTCCAGGACGACTTCAACCACGTGGTCCTGGTCCGCGGCGGGGAGCACCTCACGCGGTCCCTGGTCTACGTCGACCACACCCTGGTCGACGGAGTGGTCAACGGCACGGCGGCCTCGGTCGGAGGTCTGTCCGGTCGGATGCGCAAGCTGCAGAACGGCTTCGCGCGGTCGTACGCGGTCTCGATGTTCGGCGGTGCGGCCATCCTCGTCGCCGCGACCCTGCTGATGAGGGCGGTCTGATACCGATGTCCTTTCCTCTGCTGACAGCGACGGCGGCGCTCCCGGCGATCGGGGCGATCGCCACGGCCGCCGTACCGGCCGCGCGGCGCACCGCCGCCAAATGGCTGGCGCTGCTCGTCTCGCTCGCCACCCTCGCCCTCGCGATCACCGTGCTGGTCCGCTTCGACCCGGACGGCGACCGCTACCAGCTCACCGAATCACACGCCTGGATCGCGGACTTCGGGGTCCGTTACGAACTGGGCGTGGACGGCATCGGGGTGGCGCTGCTCGCGCTGACCGCCCTGCTGATCCCGTTCATCATCCTGGCGGGCTGGCACGACGCCGACCCGCTGGAGACCGGCAACAAGCGGTGGCGGCCCACGCAGGGCTTCTTCGCCCTGATCCTGGCCGTCGAGGCGATGGTGATCATCTCCTTCGAGGCCACCGACGTCTTCCTCTTCTACATCTTCTTCGAAGCCATGCTGATCCCGATGTACTTCCTCATCGGCGGCTTCGGGGACCGTGCCCACGCCGGCTCCGACGAGAAGGCGGCGGCCCAACGGTCGTACGCCGCGGTGAAGTTCCTGCTCTACAACCTGGTCGGCGGTCTGATCATGCTGGCCGCGGTGATCGGCCTCTATGTCGTAGCCGGGAACTTCAGCCTCCAGGAGATCGCCGAGGCGCGGGCCAACGGCACGCTCGACATGGCGACCAACACCGAACGCTGGCTGTTCCTCGGGTTCTTCTTCGCCTTCGCGGTGAAGGCGCCCCTGTGGCCGCTGCACACCTGGCTGCCCAACGCGATGGGGGAGGCCACCGCCCCGGTCGCCGTGCTCATCACGGCGGTCGTCGACAAGGTGGGCACCTTCGCGATGCTCCGCTTCTGCCTCCAGCTCTTCCCTGAGGCCAGCAAGTGGGCGACGCCCGCGATCCTGGTCCTGGCGGTGATCAGCATCATCTACGGGGCGCTGCTCGCGGTCGGCCAGCGGGACATCAAGCGGCTGGTGGCCTACGCGTCGATCTCGCACTTCGGCTTCATCATCATGGGCATCTTCGCGATGACCAGCCAGGGCCAGTCCGGCGCGACGCTCTACATGGTCAACCACGGGATCTCGACGGCCGCGCTGATGCTGGTGGCCGGCTTCCTGATCTCGCGGCGCGGCTCGCGGCTCATCGCCGACTACGGCGGAGTCCAGAAGGTCGCCCCGGTGCTCGCCGGCACCTTCCTGATCGGCGGCCTCGCGACCCTCTCGCTGCCGGGGCTCGCGCCCTTCGTCAGTGAGTTCCTGGTCCTGGTCGGCACCTTCGCGCGCTACCCGGTGATCGGCATCATCGCCACCTTCGGCATCGTGCTCGCCGCGCTATACACCCTCGTCCTCTACCAGCGGACGATGACGGGCCCGGTGAAGCCGGAGGTCTCCGCGATGCCCGACCTGCGCGCGCGTGAGCTCCTGGTCGTCGCCCCGCTGGTCGTCCTGTTGATCTTCCTGGGCGTCTACCCGAAGCCCGTCACGGACATCGTGAACCCGGCGGTGAAGTCGACCATGTCCGACGTACACAAGAAGGACCCCAAGCCCGAGGTGGAGGCGGCCAAGTGAGCGCAGTAGCCGTCCACAGCCTGTGGACAACCGCGGCCGACCCGATCTCGAAGATCGACGCGCCGAAGATCGAATACGGGCAATTGTCGCCCACCCTGATCGTTGTGGGCGCGGCGATCATCGGAGTGCTGGTCGAGGCCTTCGTCCCGCGCAAGTCCCGTTACTACGCCCAGCTGTTCGTGTCCGTCGTGGCGCTGTGCGCCGCCTTCGCGGCGGTCGTGGCACTGGCCGCCGACGGGTACGCCACGACGAAGGCGGGCATCGCGGCCATGGGCGCGATCGCCGTCGACGGACCGGCCCTCTTCCTGCAGGGCACGATCCTGCTGGCGGGCCTGGTCGGTCTGTTCACCTTCGCCGAGCGGCGGCTCGACCCCGAGACGCACGGCAACCGCATCGACTCCTTCGCCGCGCAGGCCGCCTCCGTGCCGGGCAGCGACAGCGAGAAGGCAGCGGTGAAGGCCGGGTTCACCACCACCGAGGTGTTCCCGCTGCTGCTCTTCGCCGTCGCCGGCATGCTGATCTTCCCGGCCGCCAACGACCTGCTGACGCTGTTCGTGGCCCTGGAGGTCTTCTCGCTGCCGCTGTACCTGCTGTGCGCGCTGGCCCGCCGCAAGCGGCTCATGTCGCAGGAGGCCGCGGTCAAGTACTTCCTGCTCGGCGCGTTCGCCTCCGCGTTCACCCTGTTCGGCATCGCCCTGCTCTACGGCTACGCGGGCTCGGTGTCGTACGGCACCATCGCGCAGGTCGTCGACGGCACCATCACCACCGTGGACCCGGCGCTCGTGGACACCATGGGCAACGACGCGCTGCTGCTGATCGGCGCCGCGATGATCGTCATGGGTCTGCTGTTCAAGGTCGGCGCCGTCCCGTTCCACATGTGGACGCCGGACGTCTACCAGGGAGCGCCCACCCCGGTCACCGGCTTCATGGCGGCGGCGACCAAGGTGGCCGCGTTCGGCGCGCTGCTCAGGATCCTCTACGTCGTGCTGCCGGGCCTGCGCTGGGACTGGCGGCCGGTCATGTGGGCCGTCGCGATCGTCACCATGCTCGGCGGTGCGATCGTCGCGATCACCCAGACCGACATCAAGCGACTGCTGGCGTACTCGTCGATCGCGCACGCCGGATTCATCCTCGCGGGTGTCATCGCGACCACGCCGGACGGGGTCTCGTCGGTCCTCTTCTACCTGGCCGCGTACTCGTTCGTGACGATCGGCGCGTTCGCGGTGGTGACGTTGGTCCGCGACGCCGGCGGTGAGGCGACGCACCTGTCCAAGTGGGCGGGGCTCGGCCGCCGTTCGCCGCTGGTCGCCGCCGTGTTCGCGGTGTTCCTGCTGGCCTTCGCCGGTATCCCGCTGACCTCCGGCTTCGCCGGGAAGTTCGCCGTGTTCAAGGCGGCGGCGGAGGGCGGCGCGGCGCCGCTCGTCGTGGTCGGTGTGATCTCGTCGGCGATCGCCGCGTTCTTCTACATCCGCGTGATCGTGCTGATGTTCTTCAGCGAGCCGCGGCCGGAGGGACCGACGGTCGCGGTGCCGTCGCCGCTGACGATGACGGCGATCGGGGTCGGCGTGGCGGTCACGCTGGTGCTCGGTGTGGCGCCGCAGTACTTCCTGGACCTGGCGAACCAGGCCGGAGTGTTCGTGCGCTGACCTGCGGTGCCTGAGCCGTTCCCATACGGTGGGCCCCGGTTCCCTTCGAGGGGGCCGGGGCCCGGTGCGTTCGGTCAGGGGGCCGGGCACTTCACCGTCGGTTGAGCGCTTTGAAGAGCCCCTTGGGGTTCTGCTTGTAGATCCAGGCGCGGAGCGTGAACTGGCCGGACTGCTGCCCCATCTCGAACTTCAGGCCGAACAGCTCCGGGGTGGCCTGCCCGGTGTCCGCGACGGCCCACTCCACCCCGGTCAGCTTGCGGCCGTGGGGCCCGTCCTCGTACAGCAGGGCCGAGGGTTCCTCGGGGTCGAGACTGCCGATGTGCTCCGGGTTGACGTAGCGGTAGCCCACGTCTGTCACACACACCTCGGTGCGGTCGTAGCCGTCGCTCGGCGCGAACGGCTCGTAGCCGTACTGGCCGGTCGCCGTGTACGTCGTGGTCAGCTCTGTCCAGACGAACGGGTCCGGGCGGCTGCCTGCGCGGGAACGGCGGTCAGCGAGAAGGCCGCTGCCGCCGCGACGGTGAGGACTGCCTTCAGGGGCCGAAGGGCCATCGTGGTTCTCCTTGAGACGCTGGAGGGAGAAGGAGGCGGACCTCCCCAGCAGCATGTCCCCGCCTCGAACGAACGCGCCATGTGACAGCGGCCGATCGAATGACTACACGACGTCACCGGGCCGGCCTGTGGATAACTCCGGGGCTGTCAGTGCGGAGCCCTATCGTGGAGGCAGTGCTAGAGGGACGACGTACGGGGGACGGGACTATGGGCGGGATGGGCGGGATCAGCGAGATGCCAGGGATCACCGGGACACCGGACGCGAGCGACAGCGAGGCACTGGCCACGCTCCACCGGGTCTTCGGATACGACGCCTTCCGCGGCGAGCAGGAAGAGATCATCGAGCATGTGGTGGCCGGCGGGGACGCCGTCGTCCTCATGCCGACCGGCGGCGGCAAGTCGCTGTGCTACCAGATTCCGTCCCTGGTCAGACCCGGCACGGGCATCGTCGTCTCACCCCTCATCGCGCTGATGCAGGACCAGGTGGACGCGCTCAGGGCGCTCGGCGTGCGCGCCGGGTTCATGAACTCCACGCAGGACTTCGACGAGCGGCGCGTGGTGGAGGCCGAGTTCCTGGCCGGAGAGCTGGACCTGCTGTATCTGGCCCCGGAGCGGCTGCGGCTTGACTCGACGCTGGACCTCCTCTCGCGCGGCAAGATCGCCGCCTTCGCCATCGACGAGGCACACTGCGTCTCCCAGTGGGGTCACGACTTCCGGCCCGACTACCTGGCTCTGTCGCTGCTAGGCGAGCGCTGGCCCGACGTCCCGCGGATCGCCCTCACCGCGACGGCCACGCGCGCCACGCACGAGGAGCTCACCCAGCGGCTGAACATGCCGACGGCCCGGCACTTCGTGGCGAGCTTCGACCGGCCCAACATCCAGTACCGGATCGTCCCGAAGGCCGACCCCAAGAAGCAACTGCTCGCCTTCCTGCGCGAGGAACACGCGGGCGACGCGGGCATCGTCTACTGCCTCTCGCGCAAGTCGGTGGACACAACGGCTGAGTTCCTCTCGCGCAACGGCATCGAGGCGGTCCCGTACCACGCGGGCCTCGACGCCGGCACCCGCGCCGCCCACCAGTCCCGCTTCCTGCGCGAGGACGGCCTGGTCGTGGTGGCGACCATCGCCTTCGGGATGGGTATCGACAAACCGGACGTCCGCTTCGTCGCCCACCTCGACCTGCCCAAGTCGGTCGAGGGCTACTACCAGGAGACGGGCCGCGCGGGCCGTGACGGACTGGCGTCCACCGCCTGGATGGCCTACGGCCTCAACGACGTCATACAGCAGCGCAAGATGATCCAGTCCGGTGAGGGCGACGAGGCGTTCCGGCGCCGGGCCGCCGCCCATCTCGACTCGATGCTGGCGTTGTGCGAGACGTCCCAGTGCCGGCGCGGGCAGCTCCTGAACTACTTCGGCCAGGAACCCGATCCGGCGGGCTGCGGCAACTGCGACACCTGCCTGACGCCGCCGGAGACCATCGACGGCACCGTCGCGGCCCAGAAGGTGCTGTCGACGGTGGTGCGGCTGCAACGGGAGCGGGGGCAGAAGTTCGGCGCGGTGCAGATCGTCGACATCCTGCTCGGCAAGCGCACCGGCAAGGTCATCCAGTTCGACCACGACCAGCTGTCCGTGTTCGGCATCGGCGAGGAGCTCTCCGAGGGCGAATGGCGGGGTGTCGTACGGCAGTTGCTGGCACAGGGGCTGCTCGCGGTCGAGGGGGAGTACGGCACGCTGGTGCTCACCGAGGCGAGCGGGGCGGTGCTGAGGCGGGAGCGGGAGGTGCCGCTGCGCAAGGAGCCGAAGAGGCCCGCGACCGCGAAGACCAGCTCCTCGTCAGGGCGGGGCAGGGCCAAGGCCGCGGTGGCCGAGCTGCCCGAAGCACTGCAGCCGGCGTTCGAGGCACTGCGGGCCTGGCGTGCCGAGCAGGCCCGGGAGCAGGGCGTCCCGGCCTACGTCATCTTCCACGACGCCACGCTCAGGGAGATCGTCACGGTGTGGCCGACCTCGGTGCAGCAGCTCGGAAACGTGGGCGGGGTCGGCGAGAAGAAGCTGGTGACCTACGGCGAGGGCGTGATCGGCGTACTGGCCTCCCTCGACAGCCCCGGCCCCGCGGGAGGCACCGCACCGACCGTGACACCCGCGAAGGCCGATGGCGACGACCACTGGCCTGAGATGGACGCGGAACCCGAGCCGGAGGACTGGATATAGGGGCGGCCGGGACGATTCGGGGGGCGTCCGGGACCGCCGGGTGGGGTGCGGGGACGTCCGCGGCCTGATGGGCGGCGGGGATGTCCGCGGCCTGATGGGCGGCGGGGATGTCCGCGGCCTGATGGGTGCACGGGACGCTGCCTGGCCGGGTAGCGCACGGGCGTCCGCGGTCGGCTGGTGCGTGGGCGTCCGTGCACGACCGGTGAAGGGGCGTCCACTACCGGCGTGGCGCCAGAGTTCTACGGCAGATGGTGCAACCCCCTCGCCGCATACGCCCTGACATCCGCGTCCGAGTCGGTCGTCGCCGTGGCCAGCGCCGCGCGGGCGTCCTCGGTGCCCGAATGCCGGGTCAGGGCGAGGACGGCCGCTTTGCGGACGTCGGCGTTCGGGTCGGCGAGGGCCTTGGCGAGGGCGGGGACTGCCACGTCCGGGTCGGCGGCGGACAGCGCGGTCGCCGCACCCGATCGGACCTGCCACGCGGCGGCTGACAGGGCCGTCACGGCACGGGCGGCGAGCGACGCGGGGCAGCCGGTGGTGCCGAGCGCCCCGTAGGCGGCCCCCTGGACCAGTGCGTCGGGATCCTCGGTGAGTTGGGACAGGGCTTCGAGGACGGCGTCGAGCGGGCGCTGTGGCCACACCGTCGCCAGCGCCTTGGCGATCGTCACGCGGACCTCGCGGGACGGGTCGGTGGTGGCCGTGTGGGCCAGTTCGGTGGCGGCGTCCACCGAGACCAGGGCGCGGACGGCCTCGATGCGGACCGGGATCTCCGAGTCGGTCAGTGACCCGGCGAACAGCTTTGCGTCACCCAGGCGCAGGGCGCGCAGAACGTCCAGGGCGGCGGCGCGGACGACCGGGTCGGCCTCGGCCAGGGCGGCGGCGAGGCCGTCACGCAGGGCGGGTTCCGGCGGGAGCGTCTCGACGAGTTCGCGCAGGGACGCGGCCGCGGCGGCGCGGACCTCGACGGCGGGGTCACGGAGTGCCTCAGCGAGGGCGGGGCCGGTGCCAGAAGGCAGGGTCTCGGTGAGTACGGCCACGGCCTCGCGCCGGACGGCGGGTGCAGGGTCGGTCAAGTAGGGCTGAAGAGAGCTGAGTTCGGGCTGCTCCTCGGCGAGGGAGACGAGTTCGAGGAGGCGGGCGGAGGAGGTGTGGGGGGTGGGGAGGGGAGGGGGGAGGGGCCCCCTCCCCGTCGGCAGCGAGGTCGGCAGCGAGTTCGCCTCCCCGTCCACGCCAACCCCGTCCACGCCAACCCCGCCCACGCCAACCCCCGCCGCCACCGGCGCCCGGTCCCGCGCACCGGCCGTAGCCACATCCTCGGCGTGCACCTCGCCGATGTGCCGGGAGGGACCGCCGACCGGGGTGAACTCGTCGATCGGAACCAGATAGGGAGCCACGGGCCGGGCCGTGAACTCCATCGCACCGGAGGGGGACTTGTGCAGGTCGAGATGGTGGAACCAGGAGGTGTCGTCGCGATGGGGGTGGTCGAGGCGGTCGTGGTAGAGGCCCCAGCGGGACTCCGTGCGGGCCAGGGAGGCTCGCGCGGCCATCTCCGCGCAGTCGCGGATGAAGGAGACCTCGGCACAGCGCATCAACTCGTGCGGGGTGCGGGCACCCATCGCGGCGATGTCGTCCCGCATCCGCTCGAAGGACTCCAGGGCCAGGGAGAGACGGGCGCCGGACTTCGGCGGAGCCACGTAGTCGTTGACGAAGCGGCGCAGCTTGTACTCGACCTGGGGCTGCGGCGGGCCGTCCGGGTTGCGCAGCGGGCGGTAGATCAGCTCGTGCGCCTCGCGCAGTTGGTCGGACGGCAACTCCCCTTCGTACGGGGCGTACTGGGAGGCGTCCGCGCCCGCGAGGTCACCGAAGACGAACGCGCCGATCATGTAGTTGTGCGGCACGCAGGCCAGGTCGCCGGCGGCGTAGAGGCGCGGGACGGTCGTACGGGCGTGGTCGTCGACGCGGACGCCGGAGGCCGAGTGGCCGCCGCACAGGCCGATCTCGGAGATGTGCATCTCGATGTCGTGGGTGCGGTAGTCGTGGCCGCGGCCCTCGTGGAAGGTGCCTCGGGTGGGGCGTTCCGTGGAGTGCAGGATCGACTCCAGGGACGAGATCGACTCCTCGGGGAGGTGGCTCAGCTTCAGGTACACCGGGCCCCGGTCGGAGGCGACCTCGGCCGCGAACTCGGCCATCATCTGGCCGGACCAGTAGTCGGAGTCGACGAAACGCTCGCCGTGCCGGTTGACCTGGTAGCCGCCGAAGGGGTTGGCGACGTACGCGCAGGCGGGTCCGTTGTAGTCCTTGATCAGCGGGTTGATCTGGAAGCACTCGATACCGGTCAGCTCGGCGCCCGCATGGTAGGCCATGGCGTAACCGTCGCCCGCGTTGGTCGGGTTCTCGTACGTGCCGTACAGGTAACCGGAGGCGGGCAGGCCCAGGCGGCCGCAGGCGCCCGTCGCCAGGATCACCGCGCCCGCGCGGACCGTGACGAAGGCACCGGTGCGCGTGTTGAAGCCGACCGCCCCCACGGCCCGTCCGTCGTCCGGAGACGTCAGCACCCGCACCGGCATTACCCGGTTCTCGATGCGGATCTTCTCCCGCATCTCGCGGCGCCGCAGCTGCCGGTACAGGACCTTCTTGACGTCCTTGCCCTCCGGCATCGGCAGCACGTAGGAGCCGGAGCGGTGGACCTGGCGGACCGCGTAGTCGCCGTGCTCGTCCTTCTCGAACTTCACGCCGTACGACTCCAGGCGCTGCACCATGCCGAAGCCGCGGACGGCGGTCTGGCGGACGGTGGACTGGTCGACGATGCCGTCGTTGGCGCGGGTGATCTCGGCGACGTAGTCGTCGGGCTCGGCGCGGCCGGGGATGACGGCGTTGTTGACGCCGTCCATGCCCATGGCGAGGGCTCCGGAGTGCCGGACGTGGGCCTTCTCCAACAGCAGCACGTCCGCGCCGTGCTCGGCGGCGGTCAGGGCGGCCATGGTGCCGGCGGTGCCCCCACCGATGACGAGGACGTCACAGCGGATCTCCTCGGCGTCGGTGAGGGCGGGGATCTCCAGAGGCGTGTTCAAGGAGGGGGTGGTCACCGGAGGGCCTTTCAGGTTCCGAGCGAGGAGAGGACGTCGCGCCGTAGCGCCACGCGCGCGGGGTCGTCGTGCGCCGCACGGTCGCGCGGGCGCGGAATGTCGCGTACGGCGGTCAGGCGGCCGCCGCCGAGGAGGGCCACGCGGTCGCCGAGGAACAGGGCCTCGTCCACGTCGTGGGTGACGAAGACGACGGTCGCGCCCGTGCCGTGCAACACCTCCACCAGCAGGTCCTGCATGCCGGCGCGGGTCTGCGCGTCGAGGGCGCCGAAGGGCTCGTCCATGAGGACGGCGCGAGGGTGTCCGGCGAGGGCGCGGGCCAGCTGGGCGCGTTGGCGCTGCCCGCCGGAGACGCGGTGCGGCAACTGCAGGGCGCGGTCGGCGAGTTTGACCCGGTCGAGCCAGGACTGGGCCTGGGTGCGCCGTTCGGCGCGCGGCAACCCCTTGATGGCCAGCGGGAGTTCGACGTTGGCGCGCAGGGTGCGCCAGGGCAGGAGGGCGTCCTCCTGGAAGACCAGGGCGCGTTCGGCACCGGGGCCGGTGAGCGGCCGGCCGTCCTGGGAGACCTCGCCGGAGAGCAGGGGGAGGAGGCCGGCCAGGGTGCGCAGCATTGTCGACTTGCCGCAGCCCGAGGAGCCGACGACGGTGAGGATCTCGCCGGGGGCGATGTCCAGGTCGACGCCGGTCACCGCGGGGGCGCCGGGGCGGCCGAGGGTGGCGTCGCGCAGGGTGAGGCGGGTGCCGCGAGCGGCGGACGGTGCCGGGGCCGCCGTACCGACGACGGTGTCAGACGAGGTGCTCATCGCGTGCCTCCTCGGCCTTGGGTTCGGGTCCCTCACGAAGGGGCGCGGTTGCGGCGCGCGGTGTCCTCGGCCGGGTCGCGGCCACGTACGACGTCCTCGGCAGCCACCGGGTCAGACGGCGGCCCAGCAGCTCCACGGCCGTGGAGGTGAGCCAGCCGAGGATGCCGATGGTGACCATGCCGACGAAGACGCCCGCGTAGTTGACGACGGTGTAGTCCTGCCAGGTGCGGTAGCCGACGCCGTACTGGCCGGAGATCATCTCGGCGGAGATCACACAGATCCACGAGACGCCGATGCCGACGGACAGGCCCCCGAAGATGCCGGGCAGGGCGCCCGGCAGGACGACCGAGACCAGGATCCGCCCGCGGCTGCCGCCCATGGTCTGCACCGCCTCCTCCCACACGGGGGTCAGCGCGCGGACCGCGTGCCGGGTGGAGACCAGGACGGGGAAGAAGGCGGCGGTACAGGTGATGAAGACGATGCCCTGCTCGTTGGAGGGGAACAGGAGGATCGCGACGGGGACCAGGGCGATCGCGGGGATCGGGCGGACCACCTCCAGGACCGGGCCGAGCAGGTCCTCGGCGAGGCGGGAGCGCGCCACGAGCACGCCCGTCGCCACGCCGAGCACCGCGGCGAGCAGGAACCCGGTCAGGATGCGGGTGAGGCTGTCGGTGAGGTCCGTCCAGTAGTCGGGGCCGGAGACCCGGTCGGCGAAGGCGCGGGCCACGTCGGCGACCGTGGGGAACTGCGAGAAGCGCAGCCACAGGTCGATGTTCAGGCTGGTCAGCAGCTGCCACACGCCGAGGGCGACCGCCAGCGAGGCCGCCCTCAGCGCATACCGGGTCACGACGCCCGCTCCAGCGCGTCGTCGTACGTGATGACTCGGGCGCCGCCGTGCGCGGAGAGGTACGCCTGCGCGGTCTCCGGGGCGACGAAGGGCAGGAGCTGGTCACCGTCGGCGACCCAGACGGCCTTGTCGGCGAACCAGAGGGTGCCGGTGGTGGCGTCGGGGACGTAGGCGGCGCGGATACCGGACTTGTGCGTGGAGACGTACGCGAGGAGTTCGGCGGGCGTCCTGAAGCTCTGGGTCTTGGCGGCGCCCTTGGGCCAGACCTCGCTCGCCGAGGCGGCGGGTGCGGCGGCCGGCCGCTTGGCGTAGTCCGCCCCGAGGGCCTTCTTGGCGTACTGGTCGTCGACGAAGGAGTCCACGTCGATGTCCCCGGTCAGCTTGGCCGCCTTCAGGACCGAGACGTCCTGCTTCAGGGCGGAGACCAGCTGGGGCTTGACCGCCGGGTCGAAGGTGGCGATGCCGTGGGCGCCGTTGTAGAGGTAGACGACCTCGGCGGGCAGACCGGTGGCCTCGGCGACCTTCTCGGCGGCGTCGACGGGGTGGCCGTTCAGGTAGTCGGTGGCCTCGGCCTGGGCTTTCAGGAAGGCCTCCAGGACGGCCGGGCGCTGCTTGGCGAAGTCCTCGCGGGCGGTGACGCCGTGGAAGGTGGGGAGGTTCAGCTCGGCACCGTCGTACAGCGCCTTCGCCTTGCCCTGGAAGGTGAGCAGGCCCGGCCAGGCGACGAACTGCGACAGCGCGTCAGTGCTGCCCGCCGTCAGGGCGGAGGCGCCCACCGCGGGCTGCTGGTTGAGCTTCTCGATGCCCTTGTCGGGGTCGATGCCGGCGCGCTGCAGGGCACGTACGAGGGTGCCGTCGGCGGCGGAGCCGACGCTGGTGGAGACCTTCTTGCCGCGCAGGTCCTTGAGCGAGGCGAGTTTCGAGTCGGGGGAGGTGACGATGGTGTTGAGACCGCCGCGGAGGTTGTAGCCGGTGACCGAGACCAGATGGGTGGGCTTGCCGAGCTGCTTGCCGCGGGCCGCGTTGATGAGGAGCGGGAAGTCGCCCATCGAACCGATGTCGATCTTCCCGGCGGTCATCTGGGCCGTGATGGGGGCGCCGGTGGCGTAGTCCTGCCAGTCGACCTTGTAGGTCTTTCCGTCGTGCAGCGAGTTGAGCTCCTTCTCGAAGTAGCCGAGGGAGCGCAGCAGGGTGCCGGCGGTGACCGTGTTGATGGTCTTGGACTGGTAGCCGACGGTGACGGTGACCGTGGAGCTGTCACCGGCCTGGGCGCTGCCGCAGGCCGTCAGTGGTGCCAGCAGCAGAAGGGTGACGACAACTGGTCTGATTCTCATGGGAGTTCGAGGACCTCTCACCGGAGCAGATAGGGCATGTTGACCGTGACGGCTCCGGTGGGACAGCGGGCCGCGCACGGGCCGCAGTACCAGCACTCGTCGACGTGCATGTAGGCCTTGCCGCTGCTGGTGTCGATGGCGAGGGAGTCCAGCGGGCACATGTCCACGCAGAGGGTGCAGCCGTCGATGCACTTCGACTCGTCGATGGTCACGGGCACGTCGGCCCGCTGGGGCGCCAAGGGCATGGCTGTCTCCAGGAATGTGCGAGCAAGGGGGGTTCTGCAGGTCTACAGGGAGCGGCGCAGCAGGCCGCTCATGGTGATGCGGTCACCGCGGAAGCGGATGAACTCCAGGTCTACGGGGCGGCCGTCGGCGAGGTGCGTGAGCCGTTCCAGCATCAGGACGGCCGATCCGCGGGGGGCTTCGAGTACGGCGGCGGAGTGGGCGTCCGCGTTCACCGCCTCCAGGGTGATCTCGGCCTGGCCGAGGCGCTGGCCGGTGATCGTCTCCAGCAGGCGGAAGACGTCGGTGTTCTCCAGGTCGGCGCCGATCAGGGCGGTGCCGATGTCGAGGGGGATGTAGGTGAGGTCGAGGGAGAGGGGGAGGCCGTTGAGGCGGCGCAGGCGTTCCACGTAGAGGACGTCGGTGCCGGGAGCGATCTGGAGGCGCTGCGCCACCGGGTGCGGGGCGGGTGCGGGGCCCATGGTGCGGACCTCGTTGGTGACCGTGCCGTGTTCGCGGAGGGTTTCCGCGAGGCCCATCAGACGGTCCAGGCCGTGGGGGTACTTCTGTCCTACGACGACGGTGCCGACTCCGGGGAGGCGTTCGACCAGGCCTTCCGCGCGGAGCAGGTCCAGAGCTTGGCGGACCGTGTTGCGGGAGGCGCGGTAGTCGGTGGCGAGGGTGGTCTCGTGGGGGAGGGTGCCGGTCTCGAAGCCGCCGGTGAGGAGCTGGTGGCGCAGGAGGTCGGCGAGCTGCCGCGCCTGGTCCGCACGCAGCCGGCGCCGGGCGTTGGCGGCGACGGTGGTCGCGCCTTGGCCGGCGTGGTCCCGGATACGGTCGGTGGGTGGCATGGCTGGAACCATACCGAGCTGGTAGGAAAACCTGTGTTGCCGGATTGTTGCGCCACCTGACGGTGTGACGGATCTGGGTCTGACCTGCGGTTTCTGCTGCTGTGGGGTGAGATGTGCCACCTGGTGGCGCCGGAGGCGGGCCTCGCTCACCGGCGCTGGCCGGGTGCCGCTTCTGTGGGTCGGGAGCCGCCCCAGCGGCACGACTGCCCGCAGTCCAGAGCGCCCCTTCAGGGGCGCGGGGAACTGCGCGATCAGCCCCCACCGGCGCGCGGCCGAAACACGACCCCCCTACGCCAGCACCGACAACCCCGGCCCGAACACGATCAGCAGCGGCAACAACGGCACCAGCGCAGCCGTCGCAGACGTGAGCGCCCGCTGTCGGCGAAGCAACCGCGGCGGAGGCTCCAGCAGCCGGTCCACCCGCTCACCCAGCAACCGATGACTGGACGCACACGACAGCACCCCCCGGTGCTGGTTCAGCTCGATCAACGCCAACGCCGTCGTCAGGTGCCCGCACCGCCGGGACGCCATGTCGTCCGCCGCCAGTTCCACCAACCGGTGGGTCTGGTCGCAGAAGTGGGCGAACAGCGGCACCCGCGGAAACCCCGTGGCCAGCGCCGTGGACAGATGGAGCAGCCAGTCGTGGCGGGCCCGCGCATGCCCCCGCTCGTGGGTGAGGACCGCGTCCAGCTGGTGGTCGGTGAGCCGGTGCAGCGCACCCGTCGTCACGATCAGCTGCGGCGGGCTCCCCGGCATCCACCACGCGTCCGGGTACTCGTCCTCCAGGACGAGCAGCGGACCGCGCGCCACCGCCCCGAGCCCGGCCGGCAGATCCGGGGCGCGTTCGCGCAGATGCGCCCGGGCAGCGCCGCGGCGGCGACGGGCCTCGACCAGTTCACGGGCCAGCATCGCCGTGGTCCATCCGGCCCCCGCCGCCAGCAGCAAGGTCAACGTGACCGCCCAGACCGGCGCCGCCGAGAGGTCGTACGCCGCGGTCACGGCCGGCGGTGCCGGGGCGAACACATGGTCGCGGACCGTGTGGAAGACCGCCGCCGTGCCCAGGACCAGCGCGGTGAGACAGCACAACAGCACGGTGGCGACCAGGCACTGCCACACCCACAGGCCGACCACCGGTTCCCGTTCGGGCCAGGCGGCCCGGGTGAGCGCGCGCGGCACCGGCACGGCGGCCGCCACGGCGACGGTGCTCAGCAGGAGCAGGCAGTAAGTCATGCCACGGGCTCCGGATCCTGGTCGGAAGAGAGGAAGGGCGGCGAGCGTGCCGCGCCCCACACGTCCATGTGGCGCGCGTATGTCTCGTGTCATCGTCCGTGGCCAGTATGACGGCGCGAACGGCCGACGTCAGGGGACAGAACGGACACGTCGTTCACAACAGGTCCCGACGCCCCACCAGGCCACACCGCCCCCTCACCCCTCCAACGCCTCCCGCACCGCCGCCTCCACGACCGTGTCGGCCGCCCCCGCCGCCCGCGCCTGCGCCACGAATCGCCGGGCCAGACGCGCCAGTTCGGCCGGGTCGGGTCCCTGTCGGAGCTCCGCCGGCAGCGGTGCGACGCGGGTGCCCGCGCCTCGCCGGGTGTGGATCAAAGACGCGGCCTCCAGTTCCCGGTAGGCCCGCGCCACCGTCCCCGCCGCGAGCCCGAGGTCGGCCGCGAGCTGCCGTACCGTCGGCAGGCGTTCGCCCTCCGGCAGCCTGCCCGTGGTGATCAGCGCGGCGAGCTGTGCGCGGATCTGTTCGTACGGCGGGACAGGGCTGTCCGTGTCGACGCGTACGGCCTCCCCGCTCACCGTCGCTTCCCCCAGGTGGCCCGGGGCGAGACGATGGTGAACAGGCACCACGCCACCGCGACCAGCGAGACCAGGGCCGACGGCCACAGCACCGCGTTCGCGACGGTCCCGGTCGTCCCGTCGCAGGAGAGGTTCATCAGGGTGCCCGACATGGTGGAGGCCGTGCCGAGCAGGGACGACGACACCACCAGACCCCACGCGGCGACGATCGCGAGTGTGCGGTCGCGGCGGGACTGCTCGTCGCCGGGCCGGGTCGCGATCCGCCGCAGGGCCCAGCCGCAGGCGCCGGTGGAGACGGCGAGGGAGGCGAGCATGGGCAGGCCGTAGTAGAGGCCGGGCCAGGGGGAGGACGTCTCGGTCGCGCCCCGGCAGGTCAGGGTGAGCGCACGTCCGGCCCGCCCCAGGTCGTCGGGCGAGGCGGTCACGGCTGCGGCCGTCAGGAGGACGACCAGGGTAGCGGCGAGCCCGAGCAGCAGCCAGGTCGTCCGGGGCGGCACATGGGCGCGGACCCGGCGAGGAGTGAGGCCGGCGGTGCGGACGGCACCCCGGGCCGGGGCGGTGAGCGCGTCACCGGCCAGCACTCCGGCCACCGCGCACAGGCCGAACACCGGGATGGCGTAGAGGATGCCGTCGCCGCCGATCAGCGGCGAGAGCCAGCGGGCGGCCAGGGCGCCGACGGCGAGGCCGGTCCAGCGGGCGTACCGGTCGACGGGCCGACGGGCCGAGGAGCGGGCGGTGGAATCGAGTTCGAGCATGTGAGACGGACCCCCGTGGAGCGGTGCCGGGGTGCGCCGCGGAACACCGGGACGTACCCCAGACACGCTTGTATCAAGTGGTGAGTACAAGATGCGTCACCACGGGGGCTTGTGTCAACTCCTTGATACAACCCGCCCGGTGACCTCCCCCAGCCCCACCCGGGCCCCGTCCGGCCCCGGAGCCCACGCCGACAGCGTCACCACGTCCCCGTCCTCCAGGAACGTCCGCTTCCCGTCGGGGAGTTCGAGCGCGTCCCGGCCGTTCCAGGTCAGTTCGAGCAGCGACCCCCGCTCGTCCGCGGCGGGCCCGCTCACCGTCCCCGAGCCGTACAGGTCACCGGTCCTCAGCGAGGCCCCGTTGACCGTCATGTGGGCCAGCTGCTGGGCCGCCGTCCAGTACATGGTGGAGAAGGGCGGCTCGGAGACCACGTGGCCGTTGATCGCGACGGAGATCCGCAGGTCGTAACCGCCCGGCTCCACCTCGGCGGACGTGTCGTCCAGATACGGCAGCAGCTCGTGGGTCCGGGAGGGCGGCGCCACCCGGGCCTCCTCAACGGCCTCCAGCGGGGTGATCCACGCCGCCACCGACGTGGCGAAGGACTTCCCGAGGAACGGGCCGAGGGGGACGTACTCCCAGGCCTGGATGTCCCGCGCCGACCAGTCGTTGAGCAGGCACAGCCCGAAGACGTGCTCCCGGAAGTCACCGAGCCCGACCGGCCGGCCCATGTCCGAGGGCACGCCGACCACGAAGCCGACCTCCGCCTCGATGTCGAGCCGCACCGACGGCCCGAAGACAGGCGCCGCGTCCGGAGCGGGCCGACGCTGCCCCGACGGCCGTACGACCTCCGTCCCCGACACCACCACCGTGCCCGAGCGGCCGTGGTAACCGATCGGCAGGTGCTTCCAGTTGGGGGTCAGGGAGTCGGCGGCGTCGGGCCGGAAGATCTGGCCGACGTTCCGCGCGTGGTTCTCGGAGGCGTAGAAGTCGACGTAGTCCGCGACCTCGAAGGGGAGATGGAGGTCGACCGAGGGCAGCGGGTGGAAGAGGCCCGCGATCGCCTCGCGGTGGGCCGGGACCGTCACCCACGCCGTCAGCGCGCGCCGGACGTCCGACCAGGCCGTGCGGCCGGCGGCCAGCAAGGGCCCCAATGACGGCTGGGCGAGCAGGGAGACGTACGGGGAGCCGAGGGCGGTCGCCGCCGCGCCCGCGTCGAGGACGTGGTCGCCGAGCCGGACGCCGACGGTCCGCTCGGGCGAGCCCGCTGGGGAGAAGACTCCGTACGGAAGGTTGTGCGGACCGAAGGGGTGGCCCTCAGGCACGTCGAAGGGGACCTCGAAGGGGGGCATGGGGTGCTGCCTCACTCTCGCGCATGCCGTGCGGTGCAGGTGGTCGCGGCACACGTTACGTCCGAGCCGCCGGTCGTGGGAGTGTCTAAAGAGTTAGCAATGCGACTAAAGAGTTCGTAATGTCCTGGTACGGGATAGTCGGAGGCTTCCATTCCGGCTTAGCGTCCTTTGCGAGCACGGACGGGATGGGTGGGGTCGCGTCCGTTGGGGGACGCGTGGGGGGACCGTGGCCAGGAGTGCGAGCAGTGTGCCGTTCGAGGCCGACACGGATGTACCGGCCTTGATCGTCAAGTTCGGCGACTACCCGCTGCACCACGGCGGAGTGGGAGCGATCCGCAGTCTGGGCCGCCTCGGCGTGCCCATGTACGCCATCACGGAGGACCGTTGCACACCCGCGGCCGCCTCCCGGTACCTCACCCGCGCCTTCGTCTGGCCGACGACCGGCACCGAGGACCCGGGCCGGCTCGTCGAGGGACTCATCCGGATCGGGCGCCGCATCGGCCGCCCCGCCGTCCTCGTACCGACCGACGAGGAGGCCGCGATCCTGATCGCCGAGCACCAGAGGGACCTCTTCGGCCGCTTCCTCTTCCCGCGCGTGGAGCCCGCCCTGCCCCGGCGCCTGGCCAGCAAACAGGGCCTGCACGAACTGTGCGTGGAACACGGGATCGCGAGCCCGGAGGCCGCCTTCCCGCAGTCGTACGACGATGTCGTGGCCTTCGCCGAGAAGGCCCGCTTCCCGGTGGTGGCCAAGAACCGCGAGGCGTTCGTACGGCGCCGGCGGCCCGCGGTGAACGGCACCACCCGCATCGCCACCCGTGAAGGGCTGCTCGCCCTCGCCCGTGACTGGGGCGAGCGGCCCGGGGTGATCCTCCAGGAGTACCTGCCGCGGGAGGAGGCCGAGGACTGGATCGTGCACGCCTACTTCGACGCCAACTCCACCCCGCTGGCCCTGTTCACCGGCGTCAAGGTGCGCTCCTGGCCGCCGCACGCGGGCATGACGGCGAACGCGTACGTCGTCGACAACCCGGAACTCGCGGACCTCGCCGCGCGTTTCATCAAACAGATCGGCTACACCGGCGTCATCGACCTCGACCTGCGCTTCGACCGGCGCGACGGTCAGTACAAACTGCTCGACTTCAACCCACGCATGGGCGCCCAGTTCCGGCTCTTCGAGAGCGAGTCGGGGGTGGACGTCGTCCGCGCCATGCACCTGGATCTCACAGGGCGTGCTGTTCCGGAGGGGGAACAGCGGGCCGGCCACCGCTATGTCGTGGAGAACATCGACCTGCCCGCCCTGCTCGCCTACCGCCGCAGCGGCTATACGACGCCGCACGCGCCGGCGCGGCCCAGCGGGACCGAGCTGGCCTGGCTCGCGGGTGACGACCCGCTGCCGTTCCTCACGATGCTCGGGCGCTTCGTGCGGCCCGGCGCGAAGCATCTCTACCAGTTGTGGCGTACCAGCCGCCGCGGCAGCGCGGCCAACTGAACAGCGGCACCACCACGAAGTGACGACGTGACGTCCTGGGGAGGGACTTCGTGATCCATCCGGTAGCAGTCATCGGTGCCGGGCCCTTCGGCCTGTCCACCGCGGCCCATCTGCGGGAGCGCGGCATACCCGTGCGCGTCTTCGGCGACCCCATGGTCAGCTGGCGCGACCACATGCCCGCGGGCATGCTCCTCAAGTCGACCCCCGCCGCCTCCAACCTCGACGCGCCACAGCGCGGGCACACCCTCGTCGACTACTGCGACGCGGCCGGGATACCCCGGCTGGTGACGGACGAGGACATCGTCCCCGTCGAGACCTTCATCGCCTACGGCCAGTGGTTCCAGCAGAGGCTGGTGCCCGAGCTGGAGCAGGTGCGGGTCGTCTCCGTGGATCGCGGCGAACACGGCTTCACCCTGAAGCTCGACTCCGGGGAGACGTTCACCGCGCGGGCGGTCGTCGTGGCCAGCGGCCTGTCCGGGCTGTCCCACCTGCCCCCGGAACTGGCCGCCGCCGCACCCGACGGACCCGCCCCGACCGGCCCGGTCTCGCACAGCTCCCAGCACCACGACCTCACCCGCTACGGCGGCAAGGAGCTGATCGTCGTAGGCGCGGGCCAGTCCGCCCTGGAGACGGCCGCGCTGGCCGCGGAGGCGGGCGCGCAGGTCCGGGTGGTCGCCCGCGGGCGCGGCAGCGTGGCCTTCGGAGCGCCGCCCTGGAAGCAGCCGAGGCTGCGCCCCGAGTCGCCCTTCGGCCGGGCCTGGTCGCTGTGGGCGCTGACCTACTACCCGCACCCCTACCGCCTGCTCCCGGCCACCACCCGCCACTACCTGGTCCGCCGGGTCCTCGGCCCCCTCGGCGCGTGGTGGCTGCGCGACCGCTTCGAGGGGAAGGTCCGGGTCACCGAGGTGGACCGCATCCAGGGCGCCGACACCACCGACGGCCACCCGGCCCTGAACGTCCGCACCCACACCGGCGACACGGCCCGCCTCTCCGCCGACCACGTCATCGCGGCCACCGGCTACCGCGTCGACCTCGCCGCGATGGACTTCCTCGGCCACGAACTGCGCACCGCCCTCACGGTCAGCCGGGGCACACCCAGGCTCGGCGCCGGATACGTCTCCTCCGTACCGGGCCTGTACTTCACCGGCCTGCCGGCGGCGGCCTCCTACGGCCCGGTGATGCGCTTCGTGTGCGGCACGGAGTTCGCCTCACCGAGGCTGGCACAGCATCTGGCGGCGGCTCACGGGTAGGGCTCGTGCGGTGGGCCGGCTGCGAGGTACGGCACTTCGCGGCCGGTCGGCCGGGCAGGGCGGGTGGGGCATCCTGCCGTGCGAGCGGGGTCGAGCCCTCATCGCGACGGCATCTGTCGCTCACGGGCAGGGCTCGTGCGGTGGGCCGACTGCGAGGTACGGCACTTCGCGGCCGGTCGGCCGGGCAGGGCGGGTGGGGCATCCTGCCGCGCCAGCGGGGTCGAGCCCTCATCGCGACGGCATCTGTCGCGCACGGAGGTCGTCCGGCCGTGGGCCGGCCGGAGAGTGACGACGACGTGGCTGGGGGCCCACCCTTCGAGGCGGCGCGTGCCGGCGTCCGCCAGACCGACACGATGCGCCGGACAGCCCCCGGCGTCAGGACGTGCAGACGTCCTTCAACTTGGCGGCCGCCGCGTCGATCCTGCCGGCGTCCGGGTTCGTGTCGCCGTTGAGGATGGACTTGTTGTAGTCGTCGATCGCCTTGTCGAGGTCCTTGACGGCCTGGTCGACCTCGCTGTCGCCCGAGTCGTCCCGGACCTTGTTGATCTCGTCGACGTTCTTGTCGATCGTGGCGATCGACTCCTCGGTCTTCGACGGGTCCTTCACCGCGTCCCAGCCGGCCTCGTGGATGGCCTTGACACTGTCCGCGATCGTGTCGGCGTTCGACACGCAGTCCAGGGAGTTGTCCACGTCGTCGGGGTCGCAGCCGGTGGCGAGGACGGCGGTGAGGGCGACGGCGGTCAGGGCGGTGACGACGGTGAGGCTGCGGCGACGGCGCATGGCTGGGGCCGACCTTTCTCGGGGCGGGGTTCGATGCCGTCCACGATTCCGTCACCGGCCCGCGGCCACGAGGGAGCTGCCTGCCGTATGCGGGGTGTACCGGGCTACACCCCGCACCCGGTGCGCTATGACCGGTAACGCCCCAGCGTCCGCAGCCCCGGCAGCGCCCTGTCCTGGAAATCGAACAGCGCGAGGTTCTCCCACGCGTTGCCCGAGGACGGGTCCGTCGGGTCCCAGCCGCTGCCCGCGCGGTAGGTCCACGGGCCTTCCCAGTAGCAGTAGCCCAGCCCCTGCCCGTCCGGGACCCCGGCCGCGAGGTCGGCCACCGCCCGCAGCCAGGCGGCCTGGCCCGCGGGCGTCGCCGGGAAGCCCTCGGTCAGCTGCGCGGGGTCGTTCATGATGTCGTTGACGTCGTCCTCGCTCTCCAGCGTGAACGGGTACGCCGTCTCGGCGATCACGCACGGCTTGCCGTAACGCGCCGTGATGTCGGCCATGTTGGCGGCCGCGTTCGCGATCGGGCCGTGCCAGAACGGGTAGTACGAGAGCCCGATGATGTCGAAGTCGACGCCGTACGACACCATGTTGTCGAACCACCAGCGGTACAGCCCGTTGTCGCCGCCGTTCGCCAGGTGCAGGATCGTCCGGACGCGCGGGGTGGTGTCCCTGGCCGCGCTCAGGCCCGCCTTGAGGAAGGCGGTCATGTTGTCGAAGTGCTCCCAGTTGCCCTCGGGCCACAGCAGGCCGCCGTTCAACTCGTTGCCGATCTACACGAGTTGAGCCGGGGTGCCCTGCCTCTTCAAGCCGCCCAGCACATCCGCGGTGTGGTCGTGGACCGCCCTGGCGAGGCCCGCCACGTCGAGGTCCGCCCACGCGGCCGGCTTGGTCTGGTGCGCCGGGTCGGCCCAGCTGTCGGAGTAGTGGAAGTCGATCCAGATGCCGACCCCGGCCCGCTTGAGGCGGCGGGCCAGCGGCAGGATGCGCGCCTTGTTGTTGTAGCCGTCGACGGGGTTCACCCACACCTTCAGCCGGGCGTGGGTGACTCCGGCCTGCGCCATGAGACGGACCGGGTCCTGACGGTGGCCGTCGGCCGTGCGGTACACCGCCCCGTGGTCCTCGTTCTTCGGCAGCGAGGAGATGTCGACGCCCCGGATCTCCAGACGGTTCCGGCCGCCCGCCGAAGCAGTGGCCGGTGCGGCGACGGCGGGCGCCGCCCCCAGCATCGGAGCGGCCAGCGCGGCGGCTCCGGCGGCTCCGGCAGCGGTGAGAACACTGCGTCTGCGCATGTCCAAGGGTCCTTTCGCGGACGGTCACGGGGATGGCGGCACCGCGGTGACTTCGGCGGCCGGGGGAGGGCCGGCGGGAGGGCCGGGGAACGGGGTGAGGGGAGCCGACGTAACGCCGAACGACCCAGAAAACCCTCATCTTCTGTGATCGTGCACAGCTCCCCTCACCCCTGTCATCGGCGGGCAACAAGTAGATAACCCCACGGCCCCGCCATTGACAAGGGGCCGAAACAATTCTCTACTGTGCACGATCACAGAGCCGCGCGGCCCTCGCGCACAGCCTCTCGGACATGTCCGCAGAACCTCCCCCCACGGCGGTTGCCGCGAACGCGCGACGTCTCGAGACCGGCTGGTTCCAAGTCAGGGGAGATGAAGATGTCGATCAACCGCCGCCAGATCAGCAGGCGCAGCATCCTTGCCGGGGCCGCAGCCCTCGGCCTCACGAGCACCCTCGCCGCCTGCGGCGGTTCCGACGACGACTCCGGCGACAGCGACAGCGGGCCGGTCAAGCTGACCTACTGGTCGTGGGCGCCGAACATGGAGAAGGTCGCCGCGATCTGGAACAAGAAGAACCCGGACATCACGGTGACCGTGTCCAAGCAGGCCAGCGGCGGCGAGATCGTCTCCAAGCTGATCACCGCGAAGAAGGCCGGCAACGCCCCCGACCTCATCCAGGTCGAGTACCAGTCGCTGCCGACCCTCGTCTCCAACGACGTCCTGGCCGACATCACCAAGTACGCCGCCGACACCAAGTCCCAGTTCGCCGAGGGCCTTTGGGGCATGGTCACCCTCGGCACGGACGCGCTCTACGCGATCCCGCAGGACGCCGGGCCGCTGATGTTCTACTACCGCGAGGACCTCTTCAAGAAGCACGGCCTCACCGTCCCGAAGACCTGGACGGAGTTCGCCGAGACCGCCCGCGCCGCCAAGAAGGCCGTCCCGGACGCCTACCTGACCACGTTCTCCTCCAACGACCCCGGTCTCTTCGCGGGCCTCGCCCAGCAGGCCGGCGGCAAGTGGTGGACCGTCGACTCCGGTGGCAAGTGGACCGTCGGCATCGACGACGCAGCCACCAAGCAGGTCGCCGAGTTCTGGGGCGGGCTCGTGCAGGAGGGCGTCATCGACAACCAGCCGATGTACACCCCGGCCTGGAACAACGCCCTCAACAAGGGCACCCACCTCGCCTGGGTCTCCGCCGTGTGGGCGCCCGGCGTACTGGTCTCCTCCGCCCCCGACACCAAGGGCAAGTGGCGCATGGCCCCGCTGCCGCAGTGGAAGTCCGGCGAGAACGCCACCGGCAGCTGGGGCGGTTCCTCCACCGGTGTCTCCACCGACTCCAAGCACGCGGAGGCCGCCGCCAAGTTCGCCACCTGGCTGAACACCGACCCGGAGGCGCTGGCCGCCCTGGTCAAGGAGGTCGCGATCTACCCGGCCGCCACGAAGGGCCAGTCCGGGGACGTCCTGACCACGCCGGAGTTCTTCTCCAACCAGGCGGACTTCTACACGACCGCCGGCGAGATCGCCGCCACCACCGCCGCCGCGGCCTGGGGCCCCAACGTCAACACGGCCTACACCACCTTCCAGGACGCCTTCGGCAAGGCCACCAAGGCGAAGAAGGAGGCCCAGTTCGACTCCGCCCTCGCCACCGTGCAGTCGAAGACCTTCGCCGACATGAAGAAGCAGGGCTTCGAGGTGACCGAGGCATGACCAGCGCTCCGCTCAAGGGCGCCGACCTCACCGAGGCCGGCCCCTTGGCGGACGGCACCGGCACCGCCCAGTCCGTCCGCCCCAGCCGCCCCCGCCGCCGTGGCCGCAGCGCACCGTACTGGTTCCTGGTGCCCACCCTCACCCTCTTCGCCGCCTTCACCGTGGTGCCCATCGGGTACGCGATCTGGCTGAGCCTGCACAAGGTCCAGGTCAAGGGCATCGGACTCGGCAAGGGCGCCCGCGAGCAGGTCTGGAACGGCATCGGGAACTACACCGACGTCCTCAAGGACTCGGAGTTCGGCCACAGCGTGCTGCGCGCCTTCGGCTACGGCCTCATCGTCATCCCGACCATGCTGGGCCTCGCGCTGCTGTTCGCGCTGATGCTGGACACCCCGAAGGCCCGCAGTGCGCCCTTCGCGCGGCTGATGATCTTCCTGCCGTACGCGGTGCCCGGCATCATCGCCGCCCTCATGTGGGGCTTCCTCTACCTGCCGGACGTCAGCCCCTTCTACTACCTGCTCGACAGGTTCGGCCTCCCGCAGCCCGACCTGTTCGACGGCGGCAACCTCTACCTCTCCTTCGCGAACATCGCGGTCTGGGGCGGCACCGGCTTCAACATGATCGTCATCTACACCGCTCTGCGGGCCATCCCGCCGGACATCTACGAGGCGGCCAGGATCGACGGCGCGAGCGACCTGAAGATCGCCCTGCGGATCAAGATCCCGATCGTGATGCCCTCCCTGGTGCTCACCTTCTTCTTCTCGGTGATCGCCACCCTCCAGGTCTTCACCGAGCCGATGGCACTCAAGCCGCTCACCAACGGCCTGCCCAGCTCGTGGAGCCCCCTGATGGCCATCTACGACAAGGCCTTCCTGCAGTCCGACATCTACGGCGCCTCCGCCACCGCGGTCGTCCTGGCCCTGGCCACGTTCGTCCTCTCCTTCACCCTGCTGCGCATCTCCGACCGCTACACCCGGGAGGACCGGGCATGACCCCCCTCACCCTCAGCGCCGACACCTCCCGTGGCGGCCGTCGCACCGCCTGGGTGCCCACGATCGTGCTCATCCTCGGCGCGCTGTACTGCCTGATCCCCATCGCCTGGGTGATCATCGCGGCGACCAAGGACCGCTCGGAGCTCTTCTCCACCTTCACCCTCGCCCCCGGCAGCGGCTTCTTCCAGAACCTGAGCGACCTGACCGCCTACCGCGACGGCATCTTCTGGAAGTGGATGGCCAACTCGGCCTTCTACGCCGGTTTCGGCGCCCTTCTCTCGGCCGCGGTCTCCGCCGCCGGCGGCTACGCCCTCGGCCGGTTCGCCTTCCGGGGCCGTGAGGCCATCTTCAAGATGATCCTGGCCGGCGTGCTGGTGCCGTCCATCGTGCTCGCCGTACCGCAGTACCTGCTGCTGTCGGAGCTGGGCATGGCCGACTCGTACTGGTCGATGCTGCTGCCGTCGATCCTGTCGCCGTACGGCGTCTACCTGGTCCGCATCTACGCGGCCGCGTCGGTGCCCGCCGAGCTCATGGAGGCGGCCCGTATGGACGGCGCGAGCGAGTGGAGGATCTTCTCGCGGATCGCCGTACCGATGATGATGCCGGGCCTGATCACGGTGTTCCTCTTCCAGTTCGTGGGGATCTGGAACAACTTCCTTCTGCCCTACGTAATGCTCGCCGACGACGAGAAGTTCCCGATCACCCTCGGCCTCTACACGCTGCTCGCCCAGGGTGCTTCGCAGCCGGCCCTCTACACCCTGGTCATCACCGGATGTCTGCTCGCGATCCTTCCGCTGATCGCGCTCTTCCTGGTGATCCAGCGGTTCTGGTCCCTGGACCTGCTGAGCGGCTCGGTCAAGGCCTGAACGACCCTTCTCTTGCTGACGTCTCTAGCTGACGAGGAACATGACCACCAGCGCGAACGGCCGCCGCAGGCCTCCCACCATCCACGACGTGGCCCGGGAGGCGGGTGTCTCGCGGGGCACCGTCTCCCGGTTCCTGAACGGCGGCCACTACGTCTCGCCCGCCGCGCGGCGGGCCGTGGAGGCCGCCATCAAGAAGACCGGGTACGTGGTCAACCGGCATGCGCGCAGCCTGAGCACGGGCCGGTCGGACTCGGTGGCGTTCCTGCTGACGGAACCGCAGGAGAAGTTCTTCGAGGACCCCAACTTCAACGTCCTGTTGCGGGGTTGCACCGAGCGGCTCGCGCAGCACGACATCCCGCTGCTGCTGATGCTGGCCGAGAGCGACGACGACCGGCGCCGGCTGACGCGGTACATCACTTCGGGTCACGTCGACGGGGTGCTGCTGCTCTCCAACCACAGCGGTGACCCGGTCGCGGCCGAACTCCACGACGCCGGGATCCCGTTGGTGGTCTGCGGCAAGCCGATCGGGCTCGGCTCCAAGGTGAGTTACGTGGCGGCCGCCGACCGCGAGGGCGCGCAGGAGATGGTCCGCCATCTGCTCGCCGGTGGCCGGCGCCGCGTCGGCATGGTCACCGGGCCGCTGGACATGCCGGGCGGCCCCGACCGGCTCGCCGGCTACCGGGACGTGCTCGCCGACGCGGGCCTGCCGTACGACCCCGCGCTCGTGGTCGAGGGCGACTTCCGGCGCAGTGGTGGCGAACGGGCGGCGCGGCGGCTGCTGTCCCAGGCCCCCGACATGGACGCCGTGTTCGTCGCCTCCGACCTCATGGCCCTCGGTGTCGTCAACGTCCTTCAGCAGTCCGGGCGTTCGGTCCCGGGTGACATCGCTGTCGGCGGTTTCGACGACTCCCCGGCGGCCACCGCCATCACCCCCGCCCTCACCACCATGCGCCAGCCCTTCGACCGCATCAGCGCCGAGATGGTCCGCATGCTCCTCGCCCAGGTCACCGGCGAGGACACGGCCGGGGTGATCCTCCCGACGGAACTGGTGATCCGGGACTCGGCGTAACCGCTCCACGGGATCCACGGAGGAACCCACGGCCCCCACCGCCGGACGCTGGAGGCGCGCCGACGCCCTGGTGCGGGCCAGGGCCCGTGATCCGCTGGGGTCGGCGGCGTATCTGCTCCGGCGGAAGCATCGGGAGCCCGCGGCCCGGATCGCGCGGGATGATGGCTTGTGTCGGCGCCCTGGTGCGGGGGCAGGGCCCGCGTCCGCTGGGGTCTTCGGCCGCGCTCGCGCGGTTTGCGGCGCATCCGCTCCGCCGGAAGCACCCGGGAGCCCCCAGCCCGGACCGCGCCGGACGATGGATCGTGTTGGTGTCCTCACGCAAGGCCCGTGGCCCGCAGGGGTGTTCGGGCCGTGCCCCGTGCGGTTCGTCGGCCGTGGTCGTGCCGTGCCGCCGCACACCCGGAACCGGAACTGCCGTCAACGGATGTGAAAGCAGCAGCCGTCCGGTTCGCGTCGAGTCGGAGGGGCCAACCATCCGTATTCTCTGATCATGGCCGCCTCCACCGCATATTCACTGATCGCCACCGACCTGGACGGCACGCTGCTGCGTGCCGACGACACCCTCTCCGACCGGTCGTTGGCCGCGCTCGCGCGGGTGGCGGCGGCCGGAGCCCGGCATCTCGTCGTGACGGGACGGCCGGCACCCAGAGTGCGGCCGCTGCTCGACGACCTCGGCAGCACGGGGCTCGCGGTGTGCGGACAGGGCGCGCAGGTGTACGACGCCGGCGCGGACCGTCTGCTGTGGTCGGTCACCCTGGACCGCGAGCTGGCCGAGACCGCGCTCGGCAAGATCGAGGCCGAGGTCGGACAGGTGTACGCCGCCGTCGACCAGGACGGTGTCGACGGGCTCACGCTCATCGAGCCGGGATATCTGATGCCCCATCCGACCCTGCCCGCCGTGCGGGTGGGCCGCCGCGACGACCTGTGGTGCGCGCCGATCAGCAAGGTGCTGCTGCGCCATCCCTACCTGTCCGACGACGAGTTGGCGGTGACCGCGCGCTCGGTGGTGGGCTCACTGGCCACGGTCACCATGTCCGGGCCCGGGACCGTCGAACTCCAGCCATGCGGCATCACCAAGGCCACCGGTCTCGCGCTGGCCGCCGAACACCTGGGCCTGGGGCCCGAGATGACGATCGCCTTCGGGGACATGCCCAACGACATCCCCATGTTCGACTGGGCGGCCCACGGCGTCGCGATGGCCAACGCCCACCCCGAACTCAAGGCCGTGGCCGACGAGGTGACCTCGTCGAACGAGGACGACGGCATCGCCGTCGTCCTCGAAAGACTGTTCCCCGAGGCGTAGTTCCTAGTACGCGCCCCACACGTTGTCGATCGACCCGTACCGCTGGGCCGCGTAGTTGCAGGCCGCCGTGATGTTCGCGACCGGGTCGTACGGGTCCCACGAGGTGTTGGCCACGTGGTACGCGTTGAACGTCGGGTCGATCACCTGGAGCAGACCCTTGGAGGGCGTGCCGGCGGCCGCGTTGGAGTCCCAGAGGTTGATGGCCCAGGGGTTGCCGGAGGACTCGCGGATGATGTTGCGGTAGATGCCGTTGTAGGAACCGGGAATCCCGTGCTCCGCCATGACGGCCAGGGAGGCCCGGATCCAGCCGTCGAGGTTGTTGGCGTAGCCGAGCGTGGTGGCGGTCTGCACGGTCGGGGTGGCCGCGGACGCGGTGGTCGCGCCGACGAGGGGCAGCGCGAGTACGGCGATTCCGGTGCCGGCGAGGGCGAGCTTGCGGACGAGACGGTTCGTGCGGGGAGCGCGGTGCTGAGCGGCAGCGGGCATGGCGAAGTTCCTCTCCGTCGCCTGCGAGGTGAGCTGTCGGGTTCGGGCGGGAGCTGCCCGGCCACACCTGCGAAAGGCGCGACTTCACCCCAAGCCGTACCGGTATGTCCGAAGACGTCCGGTCCGGCGACCTACCTGGTTCCCCCGCTCCTGCCGTGGTTCTCGGTGGGTGTACGGGCGGTGGCAGGATTCGGCGTCCGCCCGACAGGCCGGGAACGTATGCGAGAGCACATGTCCGGAACAAGTGGCGAATTCACATGCCGTGCCTATTGACCTTGGTACGGGGCATTTGAGGCGCTTGATCCTTTGCGGACGCAAGCCTCAACTCGCGCGAAGAGAAGGCGGATCGTTTGATTCCGGATATCCGTCGAACCGCCGATCCGAGTGAGCCAAGTCACGCCTGTTCGCAAGACGTGCAAAACGGGCAAGATGCCCAACTCATAGTCAACCGGCCGTCCGTGGGATCCGCTTCTCCCACGTCCGGTGGAACACCACCTCGCCGCCGTCGGTGCAGACGACCTCGTTCGAGGTGAGGAAGTCCGTTCCGTCGCAGCTGATCTCCGAGCGGGTGCGGACGGTGGTGTCCCAGGCGAGTTCCGGGCGGTGCAGCCGGATCGACCAGTCCGAGCGGGCGCGCGCCGACAGGGGGTCCTGCTCGTGGATCGTGTACGTCTCCAGCGCGTCCTCGGTGAACTCGAGCCCGTCGGGGTACACGCGCGTGCCGCCGTATCGCGGGTCGACCTCAAGACGCCACTGGCCCTTGGCGACGTCCCGCACGACCAGGCGCTCGGGCCGGGGCTCGTCGAGCGTCACAGGATAACTGACCCCCAGCGGCGCGGCCTGCTCCGGCTCCTCGAAGGCGATCTCCGAGGCGATGTCCGCATCGATGTCCGCGTCGATGTCCGAGGCGGCTCCACGCACGCGTACCGGCAGTTCGAGGAAGCTCCCCGCGGGCTCCAGCGTGAACCCGGCCTGCGACTCCGGCTGCGGCCAGATCCAGGGCCAGTACGCCGAGGACACGGCGAGCCGGATGCGGTGGCCGGGCGGGAAGGCGTGCCCGATGCCGTTCAGCTCGAAGGACACCTCCTGGGTGGCCCCCGGCTCCCAGGGCACCGCCCGGTCCCGGCCATGGCGCGCGGAGAGGTTCAGCACCCCGCGCGTGACCAGGGTCGACGACCCGTCAGGGGCCACGTCGCACAGCCGCGCGACGACCTGCCCGCGCGACACCTCCGAGGTCACCCTCAGCCGCACCCGCGGCCGCCCGAGGACCCACGTCTCCTCGCCCACCGCGAACTCGAAGCAGGCCGAACGGGCGTCCTCCTCCCGCTGGTCCGGCGGCAGGTCGGCGTCGTTCCCGAACGGGAAGAACCGGCCCGCGTCCACGCCCGTGTGCTGCGGGGAACGGACCAGGACGGGGGCGCCCTGAAGGCCGTACGACACCGTCGTCACGTTCGGGGAGGGCCAGGCCGGCTCGCCGACCCAGCGGCCCGGCAGAGTGTCGTAGACCGTGGCCGGGGGGTGGGAGTCGCTGACGTAGGAGCGCAGGAGCGGTTCCCGCATGACGCCGGTGTCGACGCCCTTGAGGTGCTGGTCCCACCAGCGCAGGGTCTCCTGGAGGAAGCCGATCGCCGGGCCGGGCGGCAGGCCCCGGTCCGGGTACTGGTGGGACCAGGGGCCGACGATCCCTCGTACGCGGTCCTGCGGCAGGTGCTCGACGAGTCTGAGGACCGTGTCGCGGTACGGGTCGTGCCAGCCGCCCACCGCGAGGACGGCCGCGTCGATCGCGCCGTAGTCCTCGCAGACGCTGCCGTGGCGCCAGTAGTCGTCGCGGGTCTGGTGGGCGAGCCAGGTGTGGATGAACGGGTCGACCTGCTCCAGGCGCTTGAGCCACATCTCCCGCCAGGCGTCGCCCACATGGAGCGGATCCGGCGGCCTGGAGACGAAGGCGAGCATCGTCGCCGCCCACGCGTGCATGTCCACCGCGAGGACGGAACCTCCCATGTAGTGCACGTCGTTGTCATAGCGGTCGTCGGTGGAGCAGACGGTGACGACCGCCTTGAGCGGCTCGGGAGCGAGGGCCGCGATCTGGAGGGAGTTGAAGCCGCCCCAGGAGATGCCGAACATGCCGACCCGACCGTCGCACCAGGGCTGTGCGGCAAGCCAGTTGACCACTTCGACGCCGTCGGCCAGCTCGGTCGGCGAGTACTCGTCGCCCGGCATGCCCTCGCTGTTGCCGTGCCCGCGCACGTCCACGCGGACGGAGGCGTAGCCGTGGCCGGCGTACCAGGGGTGGCGCTGCCAGTCGCGTGGCGCGGTCCAGTCGGTGAGGCGGTACGGCAGGTATTCGAGGATCGCGGGTACCGGTTGGGGGGTGAGGGGTCGCCACACGCGTGCGTACACGAGCGTCCCGTCCCGGAGCGGGATGCGCACGTCCTCGTGGGCCGTGTCGTAGGGGAAGGACGTACGGATGTGGATGCTCATCGGGTGACCTCAGTGGACGGGGTGCATGGTGCGGCGCAGCCAGGGCGTGGCGGCGATCACGGCGAGGCCCGCGGCCACCGCGATCGCGCCGTTGACGCCGAAGTAGGCCGGGTGGGAGACGTCGTCGTAGAGCTTCACCGTCTGGGCCTGGATGCCGTTGGCGAGGGCGAGCGACAGGAACCAGAGGGACATGGTCTGGCTGGCGAAGGCCACCGGGGCGAGCTTGGTGGTGGCCGACATGCCGGAGGTCTCCAGGAGGATGTCGCCGAGGCCGAGGAGCAGGTAGGAGCCGACGATCCACCAGGCGGACATCAGGTAGTCGCCGCTGCCGTGCCCGCTGGTCGGCAGAGCCATCAGCAGGAACGACAGGCCGCCGAGTACCACCCCGATGGCGATCTTGTTGGAGGCGTGCGGCTGGCTGTGGCCCATGCGCACCCACAGGGCGGCGACCACCGGCGCGAGCCCCACCTCGAAGGCGCCCAGCGCGGAGGCGTACCAGCTCGCCGGGAAGTCGAAGCCGAGGAGGGTCGTCTCGGCGTTCGTGGAGGCCAGCAGCATCATCGTCGAGTAGGCCTGGAACAGGATGAAGTTGAAGACCGTCGAGGCCAGGAAGAGGGCGATGTACGGCTTCAGGCGTCCGCGTTCCTCGGCGGTGACCCGGGGGCTGCCGAACATCACCGCGAAGTAGCCGACCGGGGCGATCACCGAGATCAGGGTGAGCAGGTCGACGAAGCGGTCCATGGTGAGCCAACCGGCGAGAGCGAGGGCGGTCGCGAGGACGGCCAGGACGACGATCGTCGCGATGATCAGGCGAACAGCCCTGTGCATTACCTGGGGCGCGAGCGCGAACTCCGCCTTGTTCCTGCGCCCCGCCAGGTGCCGGCGGCCCAGGACGTACTGGACCAGTCCGAACGTCATGCCGATCGCCGCCGCCGAGAAGCCCCAGTGCCAGCCCCTGTGGTCGCCGAGCCAGCCGGTGATCAGCGGGCCCGCGAAGGCGCCGATGTTGATCGCCATGTAGTACAGCGCGAAACCGGCGTCCCGGCGGTCGTCGTCGGTGGCGTAGAGCTTGCCGACCATGGTGGCCACGTTGGGCTTCAGAAGCCCGGTACCGGCGCTGATGAGGCCGAGGCCCACCCAGGTCATGGTCCCGGTCGGGACGGCCATCGCGTAGTGGCCGCAGGCGATCAGGACGCCGCCCCACAGCACCGCGCGGTACGAGCCGAGGATGCGGTCGGCGAGCCAGCCGCCGACGACCGAGACCAGGTAGACGAGGGTGCCGTAGGCCGCGGAGACGGACGCGGCGGTACCGGCCGACATGCCCATGCCGCCGCTCGGCACCGTGTCGGCGAAGTACAGGACGAGGATGGCCTGCATGCCGAGGAACGAGAAGCGCTCCCAGACCTCCAGACCGGAGAGGGTCAGCAGGCCCTTGGGCTGGCCGAAGAACGCGGTGTCGTCCTGGGTGGGAGGCTTGCCGCCGGGCTCTTCGGGCTCGATCTCGACTTCGGTTCGGGACACGGGCGGCTACTTCCCTACAAGTCGATAGATATCCGTTCTTTTCAGGTGATCAAAAACATACCGGCCGTGATCCGATACCGCCTGGCATGGACGGGGCGGGCGCTATCGGTGATCCAAAGGTGACCGGATACGCTGACTTGAGTGATGGCAGCGACCTATCGACATTCCGCGTAACCGCCAGTAGACACCAGCAGACAGGAGACCCCTCGTGACCGTCGTCGGGCCGTTCGGGCTGAGCGTGCGGGACCAGGCTCTGGAAGCCGATGTCCAGGCCGGAATGACGGCTGTCGAGGAGGGACTGCTCGAAGCCACCAAGAGCGAGGTCCCCTTCATCACGGAGGCCGCCCAGCATCTGGTGCGGGCGGGCGGAAAGCGGTTCCGGCCGTTGCTCGTGATGCTCGCCGCCCAGTTCGGTGACCCCTACGCGCCGGGGGTCGTGCCGTCGGCCGTGGTGGTGGAGCTGACCCACCTCGCGACGCTGTACCACGACGACGTCATGGACGAGGCCGAGGTCCGCCGCGGCGTCGACAGCGCCAACACCCGCTGGGGCAACTCGGTGGCCGTGCTGACGGGTGACTTCCTGTTCGCGCGCGCCTCGCACATCCTGGCCGACCTCGGCCCCGAGGCGGTCCGGGTGCAGGCGGAGGCGTTCGAACGCCTGGTCACCGGCCAGATCCTGGAGACGGCCGGGCCGCAGGACGGCCGGGACCCGGTCGAGCACTACCTCGACGTGCTCGGCGGCAAGACGGGCTCGCTGGTCGCGGTCTCGTGCCGCTTCGGGGCGATGATGTCGGGCGCCGACGAGACGGTCGTGGACGTCCTGACCCAGTACGGCGAGCGCCTCGGCGTCGCCTTCCAGCTCGCCGACGACGTCCTGGACATCGCCTCCGACTCCCACGAGTCCGGCAAGACCCCGGGCACAGACCTGCGCGAGGGCATCCCCACGATGCCGGTGCTGCGGCTGCGGGAGCGGGCCGCGCGGCTGGGTCTCGCTGAGGACGTCGCCCTGTGCGAGCTGCTCGACTCCGACCTCACGGACGACACCCGGCACGCGCAGGCGCTGGCCGCGCTGCGGACGCACCCCGCGCTTGAGCAGGCCCGCAAGGACACGGTGCAGTACGCGCAGGACGCGCGCGCGGCACTGGCCCCGCTGCGGGAGTGCGACGCGAAGGCGGCTCTGATGGAGCTGTGCGACGCGGTGGTCCACCGTGCGGGCTAGGGCCTGTCCGGCGGATCATGCCGGCGGCGCGGGGTCTGGCACGCGCATCTGCCGCGTTGTCGTCACTCGCCGACGCTCCGCGTCGACTCCC
>NZ_JBEZKG010000038.1:0-67893 GCF_040651535.1 Streptomyces sp. NPDC048420 | reverse complement strand
GCGAAGTCCAGCGCGATCTCCAGACCGTGCCCGGCAGCCTCCTGGACGAACCAGTCGAAGTCCTCCAGCGTGCCCAGGTCCGGGTGGACCGCGTCGTGCCCGCCCTCCGGCGAGCCGATCGCCCACGGCACCCCGACATCCTCCGGCCCGGCGGACAGGGTGTTGTTGCGGCCCTTGCGGAACGTCGTGCCGATCGGGTGGATCGGCGGCAGGTACACCACGTCGAAGCCCATCGCGGCGATCGCCGGCAGCCTGCGGGCCGCCGTACGGAACGTGCCGTGCGGCCGCTCGGGCGTGCCCTCCGAGCGGGGGAAGAACTCGTACCACGAACCGAACAACGCCCGCTCCCGCTCCACCAGCAGCGGCAACGTCTCCGACGCCGTGATCAACTCCCGCAGCGGATAGCGCGCCAGCACCTCGTCCACCTCGGGGGTCAACGCGGCGGCGAGACGGGCGGCGGCGGGGCGGGACTCGTCCCTGAGCGTCTCGACGGCGGTGCGCAGGACCTGGCGTTTGCCCTTCTTCGGGACCCCGTCCGTGGCCCGTTCGTACAGCCGCGCGCCGTCCTCCAGGACCAGCTCGGTGTCGATGCCCGCCGGGATCTTGATCTGGGCGTGGTGGCGCCAGGTGGTGACGGGGTCGCCCCAGGCCTCGACGGTGAAGGTCCACTGGCCCGGTGCGCCGACGGTGACGTCGGCGCCCCAGCGGTCGGTGCCCGGGGCCAGTTCCCGCATCGGGGTCCAGGGCCCGGCGCGGCCCTCCGGGTCCTTCAGTACGACATTGGCGGCGACCGCGTCATGGCCCTCACGGAACACGGTGGCCGAGATCTCGAACGTCTCACCGGTGACCGCCTTGGCGGGCCGGCGGCCGTGCTGGACGACGGGGCGCACGTCCAGCACCGGTATGCGCCCGACGGCCGTGGTCCGTTCCGTTGCCGGGGAGGGTCGCTCCCCGGTCGGCGGTCCGGCGGTGTCGGGGCGGGTGGGGGGTGATTCGGTGCTGGACGTCGGGGGTGCTGACGAGTGGTGCGTGGCGGGCATGACCGCTCCTGTCCGCATCAACTTCGGGTGGGCGGATGGATGTGGGGAGGGGGGTCCTGCGGGGCGTACCGGTGAACCTACCTGAGCCGTGTACCGGAGGAGCCTTCCCACCCTATTCGGGTGGGCAATCCGGCACTTTGCTAACTACTCACGCGTATGTCCACGCACACGACCGGCCCCGTTCGGACAAACGGGGCCGGTGTGCGGACGCTCTCACCAGGATTACGGCACCTGCAGGAGTTTGTTCGGTGATCCCAGTCCCCGGCCGGAGACTTTCCCGGATTCCGCCAGAGCGACAAGTGCCTTGCCCACCTGGGCCGGTGTGGCCTTCGGATGGTCGGCGAGATACAGCGCGGCGGTGCCCGCCGCGTGCGGGGTCGCCATCGACGTACCGGAGTAGGTCGCCCTGGCGGTGTCGCTCGTGATGCCCGCCGAGGTGATCGACACACCTGGCGCGAACAGGTCCAGCGCCGAGCCGTAGTTGGAGAAGCCCGCCCGCCTGTCCTTGGTGTCGGTCGCGCCGACGGTGATCGCCTGCGGTACGCCGGCCGGCGAGTAGAGCCCGGCCGGGAGCCCGTCGTTGCCCGCGGCGACCGCGTAGGTCACCCCGGACGCGATGGAGTTGCGTACGGCGGCGTCCAGTTGGGCGTTGTGGTAGCCGCCCAGGCTGATGTTGGCGACCGCCGGCTTGCGGGCGTTCTTCGTCACCCAGTCGATACCGGCGATGACCTGGGCCGTCGTGCCCGCGCCGTTGTTGTCGAGGACGCGTACGGCGACCACCCTGGCCCGCTTGGCCACGCCGTACCTGGTGCCGGCGACGGTGGCCGCCACATGGGTGCCGTGGCCGTTGCCGTCGCCCGCGGACCGGTCGCCCCCGACGAAGTCCCAGCCGTGACGCGCCCGGCCCCCGAAGTCCTTGTGGGAGATCCGGATGCCGGTGTCGATCACGTACACCGTCGTCCCGGCGCCCGCCGACTCCGGCCAGGTGTACGACTTGTCCAGCGGCAGCTTCGGCTGGTCGACCCGGTCCAGGCCCCAGGACGGCGGGTTCTTCTGGGTGTGCTCCAGGTTCACCCGGGTGTCCTGGGTGACCGAGGCGACCTGTGGGTCCGCCGCGAGCCGCCCGGCCTGTCTCTCGTCGGCCCTGATCGCATAGCCGTTGAGTACCGTGCCGTAGGTATGGCTGATTTTCGCCCCGTACTTCTCGGCGAGGCTCTTTCCGGTCGCCGACGGAGCCTTCGTTCCCCCCTTGAGTGTCACCAGGTAACTCCCGCTGACGGAACCGGGCTCTCCGGCGCCGAGTATCCGCCCCTGTGGTGCGGCGTGCGCGGGCAGGGCAATGGCTGAAAGCGCGGCGGCACAGCTCACCGCGGTCAGGCCCCCCACCCAGCGCAGACGCCGGTCTCGCGTCTGTGCCATGACTTCGAGTCCCCTCCTCGACTCGGCGTACGGCAGCCGCGGTCCGCCGGGTGCACCCGACGTCGGCCGGTACGCCACAGGCAGCCTCTCGTGCGGTGTGAAGCACCACAAGAACGCCCGTGGGGGTGGAATCGGCCATATCGGCTATGGGGGACGTGTGGAGGTTGCAGCGTGTTTTGGCCTGTTGGATCCGGAGCGGCACCGTGGTGACGGGAGCCTCCGCACGGATACCGTCGAGGTTGACGACGGGATGCACACCGCCGTGTGTCCTCTTCCGCACGCCTGACGAGGTGGCAAGTGAAGGCTATCCGTCGATTCACCGTCCGACCCGTCCTCCCCGAGACCCTGCGGCCCTTGAGCGATCTCGCGCGCAATCTGCGCTGGTCCTGGCACGCGGAGACCCGTGATCTCTTCCAGTCCGTCGATCCGGAGCGCTGGGCCGCGTCGGGCGGTGATCCCGTACGACTGCTCGGCAGCGTGCGCCCCGCCCGGCTCGCCGAGCTCGCCGAGGACCGCCGCTTCCTGCGCCGGCTCACCGCGGTCGCCGACGACCTCCACGACTACGTCACCGGTGAGCGCTGGTACCAGGCCCACCCCGGTGAACTCCCGGCCGCCGTCGCCTACTTCTCGCCCGAGTTCGGCGTCACGGCCGCCCTGCCGCAGTACTCCGGCGGCCTGGGCATCCTCGCCGGCGACCATCTGAAAGCGGCCAGTGACCTGGGCGTACCGCTGATCGGGGTCGGGCTGCTGTACCGGCACGGCTACTTCCGCCAGTCCCTGTCCCGGGACGGCTGGCAGCAGGAGCACTATCCGGTCCTGGACCCCAACGAACTGCCCGTGGCGTTGCTGCGGGAGGCCGACGGCACCCCGGCACAGGTGTCGCTGGCCCTGCCCGGCGGCAAGCAGCTGCACGCCCGGATCTGGCTGGCCCAGGTCGGCCGCGTCCCCCTGCTGATGCTGGACTCCGACGTCGAGGAGAACGACCTCGGCGAACGCGGGGTGACCGACCGGTTGTACGGCGGCGGCAGTGAACACCGGCTGCTCCAGGAGATGCTGCTCGGGATAGGGGGTGTGCGGGCCGTACGGACGTACTGCCGGCTGACCGGCCACGCCCATCCCGAGGTCTTCCACACCAACGAGGGACACGCCGGCTTCCTCGGCCTGGAGCGGATCGCCGAGCTCTGCGACCAGGGACTCGACTTCGACGCGGGTCTGGAGGCGGTCCGCGCGGGGACCGTGTTCACCACCCACACCCCCGTCCCGGCCGGCATCGACCGCTTCGACCGGGAGCTGGTCGCCCGGCACTTCGGCACCGACGCCGAGCTCCCGCGGATGGACGTGGGCCGCATCCTGGCGCTCGGCATGGAGACCTATCCGGGCGGCGAACCCAACCTGTTCAACATGGCGGTGATGGGCCTCAGGCTCGCCCAGCGCGCCAACGGGGTCTCGCTGCTGCACGGTCAGGTCAGCCGGGAGATGTTCTCCGGACTCTGGCCGGGATTCGACCCCGAGGAGGTGCCGATCACCTCCGTGACCAACGGGGTGCACGCCCCGACCTGGGTCGCCCCCGAGGTGCTCCGGCTCGGCGCCCGGCAGATCGGCGCCCAGCGCACCGAGGACGCGCTGACCGTCGGCGGCTCGGACCGCTGGGACGCCGTCGGCGACATCCCCGACCAGGACATCTGGGAGCTGCGGCGTGATCTGCGCGAGCAGCTGGTGGTCGAGGTGCGGGAGCGGCTGCGGGCGTCCTGGCGGCAACGCGGCGCCGGTACGGCGGAGTTGGGCTGGATCGACGGGGTGCTCGACCCCGACGTCCTGACGATCGGATTCGCGCGCCGCGTCCCCTCGTACAAACGCCTGACGCTGATGCTGCGGGACCGCGACCGGCTGATGGACCTGCTCCTGCACCCCGAACGACCCATCCAGATCGTGGTGGCAGGCAAGGCGCACCCCGCGGACGACGGCGGGAAACGCCTGGTCCAGGAGCTGGTGCGGTTCGCGGACGACCCGCGGGTGCGGCACCGGATCGTCTTCCTGCCCGACTACGGCATGGCCATGGCGCAGAAGCTCTACCCGGGCTGCGACATCTGGCTCAACAACCCGCTGCGGCCGCTGGAGGCGTGCGGGACGAGCGGGATGAAGGCGGCTCTGAACGGCTGCCTGAACCTGTCCGTCCTGGACGGCTGGTGGGACGAGTGGTTCCAGCCCGACTTCGGCTGGTCGATCCCCACGGCGGACGGCAACGGCACGGAACCGGACCGCCGGGACGACATAGAGGCCGACGCCCTCTACGACCTGCTCGAACAGCGGGTGACGCCCCGCTTCTACGAGCGCGGCCAGGGCGGTCTGCCCGACCGCTGGATCGAGATGGTCCGCCAGACGCTGACCCTGCTCGGGCCGAAGGTCCTGGCCGGCCGCATGGTCCGTGAGTACGTGGAACGCCTCTACGCCCCCGCGGCCCACGCCCACCGCACGATGGCCCCGGACGCGGCGCGCGAGCTCGCGGAGTGGAAGTCGAGGGTGCGGGAGCAGTGGCACGAGGTGACGGTCGACCACGTGGAGACGACCGTCACGACGACCACGGCCGAACTCGGCACCACGCTCGGCCTGCGGGTCCGCGTCGGCATCGGCGCCCTCGGCCCGGACGACGTGGAGGTCCAGGCGGTCTCCGGCCGGGTGGACGAGGAGGACCGCATCGCGGACGCGGCGACGGTCCCGCTGAAGTCGGTCGGCGGCCCGGACCCGGAGGGGCGCTGGGTCTACGAGGGCCCGCTGTCCCTGGACCGCACCGGGCCCTTCGGCTACACGGTCCGCATCCTGCCCGCCCACCGACTGCTGGCGTCCGGCACGGAGTTGGGGCTGGTGGCGGTGCCTTCGGAGGATGTGGTGGAGGGGGCGGGGGTGCTCATGCGGTGAACCACGGGGGCGCGGGCGGGGCCTTCCCGCTCAGCCCGCGTCCTCCCCGCCGCACAGCTTCCGCAGCACCGCCCCGCACTTGCGCGCATACGCGTGCTGCAGACCGCGGGTCGCCGGGCCGCCGGCCCTGGCGTACCACTTTGCGGCGCGGCTGAACGCCGACACCGTCAACCACACCGTGCCGTCACCCGTGCGGTCCACGACGAAGGACTCCTCGCCGCATTCCGGATGGCCGGTGAGGGTGCCGTAGGCCCAGCCCGCTCTGCGGTGTTCCTCCACCGTCCAGACCACTCGGCAGGGCGCTTTGATGACTCCGGCGAGGGTGACCGTCACGTCCACGTCGGGGGCCGCGCGGTCCGCGCTGGCGTCTATGCCGACGCCGAGGCCGCGGTGCATCTCCCAGGTCAGGACCGCCTCGGAGGCCTTCTGGAAGACGTCGTGGCCCTCGCCGATGCGGGTGCGTACGTGCAGGGGGTGGAAGCCGGGCGGGCAGAATCCGCTCCGCCGGGTCGCGCCGACGTCGTCGTACGTGAAGGACATGGGACCCAAGAGTAGGGCGGTACCCGGAAATGCCTTCGTTCCGGGTACCGCCCGTCAGACCCTGGGGACTGCTAGCTGACGTTGACCGCCGACCAGGCCGCCGCCACCGCGTTGTACTCGGTGCTGCCCGAGCCGTACAGGGCCGTCGCCGCGGAGAGCGTGCCCGTGCGCGCCGCCTTGTAGTTGGTCGTCGACGTGAAGTACGTCGTCAGCGCCTTGTACCAGATCTGCAGCGCCTTGGCGCGGCCGATGCCGGTGACCGTGGAGCCGTTGGACGTCGGCGAGTTGTAGGACACGCCGTTGATCGTCTTGGCGCCGCTGCCCTCCGAGAGGAGGTAGAAGAAGTGGTTCGCGACGCCGGACGAGTAGTGCACGTCCAGGCTGCCGACCGAGGAGGACCAGGAGTCCGCCGAGCCGCCGTCCTTGCTGGGCTTGTCCATGTAGCGCAGCGGGGAGCCGTCGCCGTTGATGTCGATCTCCTCGCCGATGAGGTAGTCACCGACGTCGTTGGAGTTGGCCGCGTAGAACTCCACACCCGTGCCGAAGATGTCCGAGGTCGCCTCGTTGAGGCCGCCGGACTCGCCGGAGTAGTTCAGGCCCGCCGTGTTCGAGGTGACGCCGTGACTCATCTCGTGGCCGGCCACGTCCAGCGAGGTCAGCGGGTGCGTGTTGGACTCGCCGTCGCCGTACGTCATGCAGAAGCAGCTGTCGTCCCAGAACGCGTTGACGTACGCGTTGCCGTAGTGGACACGGGAGTAGGCCGCGACACCGTTGTTCTTGATGCCGCTGCGGCCGAAGGTGGACTTGTAGAAGTCCCAGGTGGTCGCCGCGCCGTAGGCGGCGTCGACGGCCGCGGTCTGGTCCGTGGTGGAGCTGGAGGCCGCGCCGGTGCCCCAGGTGTTGTCGGCGTCCGTGAACAGGGTGCCGGCGGAGGAGCTGGTGGCGTGGGCCTTGTTGTACGTCTTGTGGCTGCCGCGCGTGCCGTCGGTCAGCTGGTACGTCGAGCCCGACAGGGTGGTCTCCAGGCTGACCGTGCCCGAGTACAGGCTCTTGCCGGTGCCGGTCGCGTTCTCGATGCCCTGGTACTCGTAGAGCTTCTTGCCGGTGGCCGCGTCGGTGATGACATGCAGCCGGCTCGGGGTGCCGTCGTCCTGGAAGCCGCCGACGATCGTCTCGTAGGCGAGGACGGGGGTGCCCGAGCCGGCCCAGATGACCTTGCGGGCACCGTCGGCGGCGGTCTTGTCCGAGCCAGCGGCCTTGGCGGCGGTCAGCGCCTGGGTCTCGGCCTTGGCGACGGAGAGCTTCGGGGTCAGGGAGGCGACCTTGATGGTCTTGTTCGTCGCCCGGGAGACGCCCTCGGTCGCACCGGACTTCGCCTCGTGGACGACCAGGTCGCCGCCGAGGACGGGCAGGCCGTCGTAGGTGCGCTCGTAGCGCGTGTGCACCGTGCCGTCGGCGTCCTTCACGACGTCCTTGACGACCAGCTTCTCCTTGGCGCCGAGGCCTATCTCCTGGGCGGTGTCGGCGGCACCGGCCTGCTGCTGCTTGATCAGCGAGGTGCGGGCGGCCGCGGACAGCTGGAGCGGGGCGGCGGAGAGGGTGCTTCTGCCGCTGTCCGCCGGGGTCTCGGCGGACGCGGCACCGGCGGTCAGACCGGTGGTGAGCAGGGCCCCGGCCGCGACCGCGGTGGCGATGGCCAGGGTGGTGCGCTTGTGACGCGCGTAGAGGGGGGTCACACAAGCTCCTTCGTGGGGGATCCCGGGCGGTCGTGGGGCAACTGTCCGGGGTGGATGTGAAGTTGTGCGGCGGGTGAGGGAAGAGTGTCATCAGGGGCGCGTACATGTCATGACCTTGAAGTGATGTTGGCTGGAAGCTGACTGTCCAGTAAATGTTTCAGGAATGTGAAAGAGGGCGCCGCCCCGGTGGATTCGAACCACCGGGGCGGCGCCCTGTCCGCGCGGAGGCCGTCCTACGGGAAGGTCAGCTTCCAGCTGTTGATGTAGCCGGTGTCCTGGGCCGCGTTGTCCTGGACCCGCAACTGCCAGGTCCCGTTGGCGACTTCGGAGGAGGCGTTCACCGTGTACGTGGTGTTGAGGTTGTCGGTGCTGCCGCCGGTGCTGTAGGCCTTCAGTGTGTACGCCGTCCCGTCGGGGGCGATCAGCTGGACCCGGAGGTCACCGATGTAGGTGTGCACGATGTCGACCGCGACCGCGAGGTTCGACGGCGCGTTGCCCGTGCGCCCCGACACCGTGATCGGCGAGTTGACCGCCGCCCCGTTGTCCGGAATCGACACGTCGGTGGTGGACTCGAACGAGGTGCCGCCACCGCCGCCGCCACCCGGACGCGAGCCGACCGCCACGCCCGCCCAGGCGTTCGCCACGGCCGTGTACTCGGCGCTCGTCGTGCCGTACAGCTCACCCGCCGCCGCGAGGGTGCCGGTACGGGCCGCCGCGTAGTTGGTGGTGGTCGTGAACTTCGTGGTCAGCGCGCGGAACCAGATCTTCTCCGCCTTGTCCCGGCCGATCCCGGTGACCGGAAGCCCGTCCGCGGTGGGCGAGTTGTAGCTCACGCCGTTGATGGTCTTGGCGCCGCTGCCCTCGCTCAGCAGGTAGAAGAAGTGGTTCGCGGGGCCGGACGAGTAGTGCACGTCGGCCGAACCGATGCCGGAGGTCCAGTTGTTGTACGACGAGCCGTCCTTGCTCGGCTGGTCCATGTACCGCAGCGGCGTGCCGTCGCCGTTGATGTCGATCTCCTCGCCGATGAGGTAGTCACCGACGTCGGAGGAGTTGTTGGCGTAGAACTCGACGGCCGTGCCGAAGATGTCGGAGGTCGCCTCGTTCAGACCGCCGGACTCGCCCGAGTAGTTGAGCCCCGCGGTGTTCGACGTGACGCCGTGGGTCATCTCGTGACCGGCCACGTCGATGGACGTCAGCGGGTGGGTGTTGCCCGACCCGTCGCCGTAGGTCATGCAGAAGCAGCTGTCCGACCAGAACGCGTTGACGTACGCGTTGCCGTAGTGCACCCGGGAGTACGCCCCGACCCCGTCACCGCGGATACCCGAACGCCCCTGCACGTTCTTGTAGTAGTCCCAGGTGAGCGCGGCACCGTAGTGCGCGTCGGCGCCCGCGGTCTCCGCGTTGGACGCGGCTCCGTTGCCCCAGATGTCGTCCGCGCCCGAGAAGAGGGTGCCGGTGCCCGACGTACCGCGGTTGAGGTTGTACGTCTTGTGGTTGCCGCGCGCCCCGTCGGTCAGGTTGTACGTCGACCCGGACTGGGTGGTGCCGAGGGTGACCGTGCCGCTGTACATGGTGTTGCCGGTGCCGGTCTCGATGCCCTGGTACTCGTAGAGCTTCGCGCCGGTCGCCGCGTCCGTGACGACGTGCAGCTCGTTCGGCGTGCCGTCCTCCTGGAGGCCGCCGACGACCGTCTCGTACGCCAGGGTCGGCGTGCCGTTCCCGGCCCAGATCACCTTGCGCGGGGCGCGGTTGGTGTCGGCCTTGTCGGCGCCGGCCGCCTTCGCGAGCGTGAGCGCCTGCTTCTCCGCCTTGGCGGCGGGCAGGGCCGCGGTCGTGGTGGCCGGCTTGATCGCCTTGGCGGTCGCCTTGACGACACCCTCGGTCGCGCCGGCCTTCGTGGTCTCCACGACGAGGTCGCCGCCGAGGACGGGCAGGCCGTCATAGGTGCGCTCGTAGCGGGTGTGCAGGGTGCCGTTGCCGTCCTTGACGACGTCACGGACGACCAGCTTCTCCTTGGCGCCGAGACCGAGGTCCTTGGCGGTGTCCGCCTTCGTGGCGTTCGCCTGGCGTATCAGCTCGGCGCGCTGGGCGGGGCTGAGCTTGAGGGACTCGGCGCCCGGGATCACCTTGCTCGCGGCCGACGGTGCCTTCTCCGGGGCTGCGGTGGCGGCGCCCGACTGGACGGCCGCGGCGATCAGGGCGGAGACACCGACGAGGGCCACGGCGGCGGCCTTGCGGTGCAGGGGGTGGGGGGTGCGGGGGGTGCGTCTGTGGGAGGAACTGTCTCTCAACACTGACTCCTTCTGCGCGGCCGCGGATCACGCGGCCGGGGGAGACCGGACGGTGGGTCGACCGTCCGGGCACAACATGGAGGTACGCAGAACGGTGGTGCTGTGGGGTTGCTGTGAAGTTGCCGTGGGAAGAGTGGCAGTGGATTGCGCTGTCTGTCAGGAGCGCGTCAGAAACTTGGCCGGAAACAGTTCGTTGTCCGGTTGTTCATGTTCGATATACGGTCTCTTGGGGTCAGTCGCCGCCCGGCCCTCCGTGCCACGACCCCCACAGCGCCGCGTACGCGCCACCCGCCGCCACCAGCTCCTCGTGCGTGCCCAGTTCGGTCAGCAGACCGTTCTCCATCACCGCCACCCGGTCCGCGTCGTGCGCGGTGTGCAGCCGGTGCGCGATCGCGATGACCGTGCGCCCTTCCAGTACGGCGGCCAGCGCCCGCTCGGTGTGCCGGGCGGTCGTGGGATCGAGCAGCGCGGTCGCCTCGTCGAGGATCAGCGTGTGCGGGTCGGCCAACGCCACGCGCGCCAGGGCGAGTTGCTGCGCCTGCGAACCGTCCGTACGGCAACCCTCCTCACCCAGAGCGGTGTCGAGACCCTCCGGCAGCTCCCGCACCCACCCGTCCGCTCCTACGGCGGTCAGGGCGGCCCACAACTCCTCGTCCCCGGCGCCGGGTTCGGCGATGAGGAGGTTGTCGCGGACCGTGCCGAGGAAGACATGGTGCTCCTGGGTGACCAGGACGACCTGGCGGCGCAGTTGCTCCGGGTCCAGGCCGACGACCGGGACCCCGCCGACGGTCACCGATCCCGAGGTCGGGGCGTCGATCCCCGCCAGCAGCCTGCTGAGCGTGGACTTCCCGGCGCCGGACGGGCCCACGACGGCGAGCCGTTCACCGGGGCGGACGGTCAGGTCGACGCCGTGCAGGACCTCGCCGCCGCGGTCGTAGGAGTAGCGCACGTCGGTCACGTCGATGCGGTCGTCGGCGGGGGTGGGGGAGCCCCCTTCTGTTGTGCGGGGAGCCTGGGCGAGGCCCTCCACGCGGGCGAACGAGGCGCCGCCGGACTGGAGTTGCTCGACCCGCATCAGGATCTGGTCGAGGGGATTGGCCATCTGCCGCAGGTACAGGGCGGCCGCGACGATCGCCCCCAGGCTCAGCACGCCCTGCGTGTGCAGCGCCTCGCCGACCAGGAGTACCCCGGCCACCGGGAGGATGTACGAGACGTCCACCACAGGGAAGAACACACTGCGCAGGTACAGGGTGTACAGACGGGCGCCGCGAGCCGTCTCGAGGGCGTCCCGGCTCGCCCGGACGCGGTGGTCCTCCAGACGCAGCGCCTCGACCGTGCGGGCGCCGGACGCGGTGGCCGCGAGGATCTCGGCGACCTCTGAGGTGGCGGCGCCCTCGGCCAGGTAGCCGTCCCGCGCCCGCCGCAGATACCAGCGCAGCGCGAACCAGATCGGCAGCAGACCGAACAGGCCGACCAGGCCCAGGAGGGGGTCCAGGAAGAAGACCGCGGCGACCAGGAACACGAACTGCACCGAGTTGATGAGCAGTTCGGGTCCCGCGTCTCGCAGCGTGGTGCCCACGGCGGCGACGTCCGCCGTGCCGCGGGCCGTGAGGTCGCCGGTGCCGGCGCGTTCCACGACGGAGGCGGGCAGGGCGAGCGTGCGCCCCACGAACTCCTCGCGGACGCGGGCCAGGGTCCGTTCGCCGAAGCGGTGGCCGACGTAGCGGGCCCAGCGGGCGAGGAGGAGCTGGGTGCTCGCGCACACCACGAGGACGAGGGAGAGCCGGTCGACCGCGGTCACCCCCTCTCCGGCGCGCACCTCGTCGATGATCCGGCCGAGGAGCCAGGGGCCGGCCAGACCGGTGAGGGCGGCGAGTGAGTTCAGGGCGAGTACGGCGGTGAAGGCGCGGGTGTCCTTGCGGACCAGTCGGGCGGCGGCCCGCCGTACGGTGGCCTGATCGGCGACCGGGAGGTGGCCCTTGCTCCCGCTCACTTCATGACCTCCACGTCTCGTGCGACCAGGGCGCGGTACCCCGGTTCCGTGGCGAGCAGGTGTTGGTGGGTGCCGGTTGCCGCGAGTTTGCCGTCGACCAGGTAGAGGACTGTGTCGGCGCGGTCGAGGACGAGGGGGGAGGTGGTGGTGAGGGCTGTGGTGCGGCCTTCTCTTGCCTCGCGTAGGCGCTCTGCCACGAGGGCTTCCGTGTGGGCGTCCAGGGCGGAGGTGGGTTCTGTGGCGAGGAGGACTTCCGGGTTGGCGAGGAGGGCCCGGACCAGTCGGATGCGTTGGCGTTGGCCGCCGGAGAGGTTGCGGGCCTGGGCGTCCATTTGTGCGTCGAGGCCGTCTGGGAGGCCTTGGACGATGTCGTCTGCCACGGCTGCGTGTATGGCGGCTGCGGCTGCGTGGGGGCTGGTCGCGCCCCGCGGCGGAGCCGCATGTTGATACAGCCCCGCGCCCCTGAGGTCAGAATCCGCGCCCCCAATCACATCGCGCAGTGTGCCCGCGAACAAGTCTGCCTCGTGGTCCGCCAGCAGGATGTGCTCCCTGATCTGGGGCAGCCTGATGTCGTCCATCGGTACTCCGGCCCACGTCGCCTGCGACGGGGTGTAGCGGGCCAGGCGGTCCAACACCGTTGCCGTGTCCGCTGGTTGGGCTGATACCAGTGCCGTCAGGCGGCCCGGGCGGATGCTCACCCCCGACTCCGGGTCGTGCAGGACCGACGGCTCCGCGGGGGCGTCTCTCGTGCCCTGGTCCTCCAGCGGCTCCAGCCGCAGGAACCGTACGACCCGCCTCGCCGACACCACACCCCGGCTCAGCTGGTATCCGCACTCCACCCAGAACGCCACCGGGCCCACCAGGACCGCGACATAGCCGTACACCGCGACCAACTCGCCCACGGTGATGTCCCCCTGGGCGGCCAGACGGGCCGCGAGCCAGGTGACCACGGCGAGGAAGAGGGTGGGCAGGCCCACGCCGAGGGACTGGACCCAGCTGGTGACCGCGCCGACCCGGTAGCCCTGGGCCCGCAGGTGCTGGGAATCGCGGTGGAAGGCGTCGGCGACCAGGCCCTTGCCGCCGAGGCCGTTGAGGACGCGCAGACCGCCCGCGAGGTCGCCGATGCGGGCGGTGAGGACACCCTGGCGGTTGCGGTACTCCGTCTCGGCGCCCTGGAGGCGGGACAGGAAGGGGCCCACCAGGAGCACGATCGCCGGGATGCCGAGGAGGACCACGGTCGCGAGAACCGGGGACACCGAGATCAGGACGGCAGCGACCGTCAGATAGGCGACGCACGCCCCGACGCCGGGGCCGACGACGGTCAGCGCTCCGGCGATCGTCCCCACGTCACCCACGCCGATCGTGACGACCTCCCCCGCTCCGGTCCGCCGCGAGAGCGCGGCGCCGAGGCGGACCGCCTGTCCGACGACCACCTTGACCGTGCGGAAGTTGGCGTCCATCCGCACCCGGGTCATCGTGCGGTGCCGCATGATGCTCAGCCAGGCGTTGAACGAACCGACCGCGAACAGCGCGAAGCTCCAGCCGGCCAGCGCCGGCCAGTCACCCGGCTCCAGACCCTCGTCGATCGCCTTCGCCATCAGATACGGCGTCGCCGCGAGCAGCACCATCCAGGTGCTGCCCAGCAGCGCCCCGGCCACCGACCGCCCCGGCTGACAGCGCACCAGCCACCACAGATACCGCCAGCCGCCGCGGACGTCGGGCGTGCCGGGATCCTCGTACGCGTCGATCACACGTCCCCCTGCTTTCACGCCAGACTGTCCCGCCACGCCCGGTGCAGGTCCGCGAACCGGCCCGTGCCCGCGACGAGTTCGGCCGGTGTGCCGTCCTCGACGATCCTGCCGTGCTCCATGACCAGGACCCGGTCGGCGATCTCGACGGTCGACAGACGGTGGGCGATCACCACTGCCGTACGGCCCCTGAGGACCGTCGCCATCGCCCGCTGCACCGCCCGCTCGCCCGGGATGTCGAGCGAGCTGGTCGCCTCGTCCAGGATCAGCACCGCCGGGTCGGCGAGCAACGCCCGTGCAAAGGCCACGAGTTGGCGCTGACCCGCCGAGATACGGCCACCCCGCTTGCGTACGTCCGTGTCGTACCCGTCGGGCAGCGCGCTGATGAAGTCGTGCGCGCCGATCGCCTTCGCGGCCTGCTCGATCTCCTCACGGGTGGCGTCGGGGCGGCCGATCGCGATGTTCTCGGCGACCGTGCCGGAGAACAGGAACGCCTCCTGCGTCACCATGACCACCCCGCGCCGCAGTTCGGGGACCGAGAGGTCGCGCAGGTCCGTGCCGTCCAGGAGGACGCGGCCCTCGGAGGGGTCGTAGAAACGCGCGAGGAGTTTCGCGAGCGTCGACTTTCCGGCGCCGGTCGAGCCGACCACCGCGACCGTCTGCCCGGCGGGGAGCGTGAGGTCGAAGCGGGGGAGCACCTCGCCGCCGGTGCGGTAGCCGAAGCGGACACCGTCGAACACGACCTCGCGGCCCGGGTGTTCCGATGCGAGGGCCGGAAGCTGCCTGGGCGTCGACGGCTCGGGCACGGTCGGGGTCTGGGCGAGCAGGCCCGCGATCTTCTCCAGGGAGGCCGCCGCCGAGTGGTAGGAGTTCAGGAACATCCCGAGCCGGTCGATCGGGTCGTACAGCCGCCGCAGGTAGAGGACAGCGGCCGCGAGGACACCCAGTTCAAGGGAGTCCTGCGCCACCCGGTAGGCGCCCCACAGCACGATCCCGGCGACGGCCGTGTTCGCGACCAGCCGGGATCCGACGACATAGCGGGCCATCTCCAGGAGCGCGTCGCCGTTGACCCGCTCGTGCCGCTTGTTCAGTACGGCGAAGTCGGCGTCGCCCGCGGCCTCGCGGCGGAACGCGCGCACCGGGCGGATGCCGTTCATCGTCTCGACGAACTTCACGATCACGGCGGCGATGGCGGTCGACCGCTTCTGGTACACCCGGCCCGCGCGCTGCCGGTAGACCCGTACGAGCAGGTACAGCGGCACGAAGGACGCCACCGCGACCGCGCCGAGCCCGAGGTCCAGCCAGAGCAGCAGGGCCGAGATGTAGAGGAAGGACAGGACGACGGTCACGAGTTCCTGCAGGCCCTCGTTGAGCAGTTCGCGCAGCGACTCCACGTCCGTCGTCGAACGGGAGATCAGCCGGCCCGAGGTGTACCGCTCGTGGAAGTCGATGCTCAGCGCCTGCGCGTGCCGGAAGATCCGGCCGCGCAGATCGAGCAGTACGTCCTGGTTGACCCGGGCGGAGGCCAGGGTGAACGCGTACTGCAGCCCGCCGGAGGCCAGCGCGCAGAGCAGATAGCCGACGCCCACCGCGATGAGCGGGCCGTTGTCGTGGTCCCGGAACGCGGGGACGGCGTGGTCGATCGCGTACGCCACCAGCAGCGGGCCCGCCTGCACGGCCGCCTGCTGGAGCAGCAGCAGGAGCGTGGTCACGGTGACCCGGGCCCTCATCGGGGCCAGCAGCGAGCGCAGGAGCAGGGCCGTGGCGCCGGGGGGAGCGGGCAGGCGGTCCTGGTCGAAGGTGTCGTCGGTGTCCTTCGGGGCGGGCAGGTCCGGTTCTTCGTCCGCGGTGGGCGCGGACGTGGTGGGGGCCGTCATCGGGCGTCCTTCCCTTGCTCGGAGTCCCCGGACATCAGGTGGGCGTACTCGGCGTTGGTGCGCAGGAGTTCGTGGTGGGTGCCGACCGCCGTGATGCGGCCGTTCGACAACAGGGCGACCCGGTCGGCGAGCTGCACGGTGGAGGGGCGGTGCGCGACGATCAGGGCGGTGGTGTCGGCGAGTACGTCCCGTAGGGCCGCCTCCACCGCCGCCTCCGTGTGGACGTCCAGGGCGGACAGCGGGTCGTCCAGGACGAGGAACCTCGGCCTGCCCACGACGGCCCGTGCGAGGGCGAGGCGTTGGCGCTGGCCGCCGGAGAGGCTGAGGCCCTGTTCGCCGACCTGGGTCCCGGTGCCCTGGGGGAGGGCGTGGGCGAAGTCGGCCTGGGCGACGGAGAGGGCGCGGTCGAGCTCGTGTTCGTCGGCGCCCATCAGGACGTTGTCGCCGACGCTGGTGGAGAAGAGGGTGGGGTCCTCGAAGGCCACGGCGACCTTTGAGCGCAGCTCTTCTCTGGGCATGGAGGTGATGTCCTCGCCGTCCAGCGTGATGCGGCCGGAGGTGATCTCGTGGAGGCGGGGGACGAGGGCGGTGAGGGTCGTCTTGCCACTTCCGGTCGCGCCCACCAGGGCCATGGACTCGCCCGGCCGGATGTGGAGGTCGATCAGGTCGAGGATGGGTGGGGAGTCTTCGGGGGCGTCGGGGTAGCGGAATCGGACGTTGTGGAACTGGAGGCCATCGCTGTCGGCTGCGGGCCGGTGGGGGCCGGGGGAGTAGGTGTCGTCCTCCGGTACCTCATCCATCGCCTCGAAATACCGCTCCGTCGCCGTCGCCGCCTCCTGGCTCATCGCCAGCAGGAAGCCGATCGACTCCACCGGCCACCTGAGCGCCAGGGCTGTCGACAGGAAGGCCACCAGCGTCCCCGCCGACAACTCCCCGTCCGCCACCTGTACGCAGCCCAGCACCAGGGCCGCTCCGATGGCCACTTCCGGGAGGGTGGTGATGACGCCCCAGATCGTGGCCAGCAGCCGCGCCTTGCGCAGTTCGGTTCCCCGCAGCTTCCCGGACAGGTCGCGGAACGCCCTCGCCTGCGAGCGATGGCGGCCGAAGCCCTTGATGATGCGGATGCCGAGCACGCTCTCCTCGACGACCGTCGTGAGGTCGCCGACCTGGTCCTGGGCGAGCCGCGCCACGTGGTGGTACCGCTTCTCGAAGATCACGCAGGTGACCATCACGGGGATCGCGGGGCCGAGGATCACCAGGCCCAGGGTCCAGTCCTGGAGCAGCATGATGATCACGCCGACGGTGATGGTGACGGCGTTGACCAGCAGGAACGTCAGCGGGAAGGCGAGGAACATGCGCAGGAGCATGAGGTCCGTCGTGGCCCGGGACAGCAACTGGCCGGATGCCCAGCGGTCGTGGAAGGCCACCGGAAGGCGCTGGAGATGCCGGTACAGGCCCGCCCGCATCTCCGCCTCCACATGGGAGAGCGGTCTCGCCACCAGCCACCGCCGCAGCCCGAACAGCAGTGCTTCCGCGAACCCGAGCAGCAGCAGGTACAGCGCCCCGAGCCACACGCCGGCCGTGTCGTGGTCGGCGACCGGGCCGTCCACGATCCACTTCAGGACGAGCGGGATCACCAGCCCCGTACAGGAGGCGAGGATCGCCACGAACGCGGCGGTGAACAGCCGCGCGCGGGCCGGCTGGACATACGGCCACAGGCGCAGCAGGGTCTTTACGGCTGATCGGTCCCTGGTGGTTGCATGTGTGATGGACATCAACTGCGAGCCTACGGACCGGCACTGACAACGCCCACCGAGTTTTGGCCGGACCGGAATCGGACGATGGACCTACGACCTGCGTGTTCGAGGGGCCGTACCGGAGGAACCGGCGGGGTCGTACCGCCGCATCCACCGATCGGTTGATGCCGGGTCGAGCGTGACGGCCGATGTGGCCCGGGGTTTCCGGCCGGGACGCTGATGCCATGTCCGTCATCGAAGTCAGCGAACTGCGCAAGTCCTACGGCGGCCGGGCCGTCGTCGACGGGGTCTCCTTCGCCGTCGAGGAGGGCGAGATTTTTGGAATCCTTGGCCCGAACGGCGCCGGGAAGACCACCACCGTCGAGTGCGTCGAGGGCCTCAGGGTCCCCGACGCCGGCCGGGTCCGGGTCACCGGACTCGACCCCGTCGCCGACCACGCGCGCGTGTCGCGCGTACTCGGCGCCCAGCTCCAGGAGAGCGAACTCCAGGCCAAGCTCACCGTCCGGGAGGCGCTGGAGCTCTACACCACCTTCTACGACAAGCCCCTCGACTGGCGGCCCCTGGCCGAGCGCCTCGGGCTGGCCCAGAAGCTCACCACCCGGTTCGGCAAGCTCTCCGGCGGCCAGAAGCAGCGCCTGTTCATCGCGCTGGCCCTGGTCGGCAACCCCAGGATCGTCGTCCTGGACGAGCTCACCACCGGCCTCGATCCGCGCGCCCGCCGCGACACCTGGGAGCTGATCGAGGACGTGCGCGCGAGCGGGGTGACCGTCCTGCTCGTCACCCACTTCATGGAGGAGGCCCAGCGCCTCTGCGACCGGATCGCCGTGATCGACAAGGGGCGGGTCGCCGCCCTGGACACCCCGGCCGGGCTCATCCGGCGCTCGGCGGGCGGCACCGTCATCAGCTTCACCCCGTCCGCCCCGCTCGAGGCGCACGAGGTCAACGCCCTGCCCGCGCTCGCCTCCATCGAGGACCGCGACGGCCGCCTCACCCTGTCCGGCACCGACGAGACAGTGAACGCCGTGATCACCCTGCTCGCCCGCCGGCATGTCACCGCCCACCAGCTCCGTGTCGTCGACGCCACCCTCGACGACGCGTTCCTCGACCTGACCCAGGAGGCCACGGCATGAACACCGCCGTACTGCGGACCGAGGTCCGACTCTTCCGCCGCGAACCCGGCGCCCTGTTCTGGATCCTGCTGTTCCCGACCCTGCTCCTGGTGATCCTCGGCTCGATCCCGTCCTTCCGGCATCACGAAGCGGACCTCGGCGGCCTCAGGACCATCGACGTCTACGTCCCCGTGGGCGTGCTCCTCGGCCTGATCGTCGGCGGCCTGCAGTCCATGCCGCAGACCCTCACCGGCTACCGCGAACGCGGCATCCTGCGCCGCATGTCCACCACCCCGGTCCGCCCGACCGCCCTGCTCACCGCGCAGATGACGGTCTACGGCGCCGCCGCCCTCGCCTCCGCGCTGCTCGCCCTCCTCGTCGGGCGGTTCGCCTTCGCCGTACGACTGCCCGACCAGTCCCTCGGATACCTGCTGGCCCTCCTCCTCGCCGTGCTCGCCGCCCTCGCGCTCGGCGCGGTGGTCTCCGCGCTGTCCCGGACCACGAAGATCGCCGGGGCCATCGGGTCCGCCGTGTTCTTCCCGGCGATGTTCTGCGCGGGGGTGTGGGCGCCGGTGCAGACGATGCCGGACGCGCTGGCGAGGGCCGTCGGCTTCATGCCCTTCGGCGCGGCGGCCGAGGCCCTCAACCAGGCCGCCGCGGGCCACTGGCCCGGCTGGGGTCACCTGGGCGTGCTCGTCGTCTGGATCCTGCTCCTGACGGGCGCCGCCGTGCGCTGGTTCCGCTGGGAGTAGGCCGTGACGTCACATTCCGGTCGTCCGCCCGGAGGGCGGGCCCGGCGGCGATGGGGCCCCCACGCGAGCGAATTCGAGCGTGGGCGGTCGGCAACGCGGCTGGGGGCCCCGCGCCATCGGGCAGTCGGGGAGTGCATGTCAGGCGTCGCGGGGCAGGGAGGAATGTGACGACACGGACTGAGACCGCAGCCGTGCAGACTGGGGTCATGAGCGCGACGGACACACAGCTCGACCGCCGCTGGGAGCAGTTGCACGTCTGGGGGCCGTGGGCGCTGCTCGGGATCGGTGTCGTCCTCGCGACCGGTGCCGCCGAGCTGATCGAGGGCCCCGCCGAGTGGCAGGCCGCCGGGGTCCTGGTCGCCGCCGCGATCGGGCTCCAGCTCTGGTGGCACGTCACCCGCTCCCGCCGGGCGGGCCGCGGCCGGATCCCGTCCCGGGCGGGGACGGTGTACTACGGCGTCCGCTGGGCGCTCGCCTTCGGTCTCACCTGGATCAACCCGTTCTTCGCGTTCTACGCGGCCGCCGGCTACATGGACGCCGACGAGCTGATCCCCGGCCTGTGGCGCCGGCTCGGGCTGTTCGCCAGCGCGGTCACCGTGGCCGCCGCGCAGGCCGGCGGGATGCCGTTCGACGGAGTCCAGTGGGCCGCGTTCGGCGTGCTCCTCGCCGTCAACTTCGGCCTCCAGGCGGTGGTCGCGCACCTCTCCGAACAGGGCGAGCAGCGCTCCCACGAGCGCGCCGAGACCATCGACGCGCTCCAGCAGGCGCTCGACGAGAACGCCGCCCTTCACGCCCAACTCCTCGTCCAGGCACGGGAGGCGGGGGTCGCCGACGAGCGCCGGCGGCTGGCCGCCGAGATCCACGACACCATCGCCCAGGGCCTGACCGGGATCATCGCCCAGCTCCAGGTCGTCGCGAACACGCCCGACGAGCGGGCGGCCCGCGAGCATGTGGCCCGCGCGATGGACCTGGCCCGGCACAGCCTCGGCGAGGCCCGCCGTTCCGTGCACAACCTCGCCCCCGTCGCCCTGGAGCACGACGGACTGCCGCAGGCGCTGCAGAACACGGTCGCCGACTGGGGCGAACGCACGGGAATCCGCGCCGAGTTCACGCTCACCGGCGCCGCCGCACCGCTGCACGACGAGGTCTCGGCCACCCTCCTGCGCATCGCCCAGGAAGCCCTCTCCAACGCCTCCCGGCACGCCCGGGCCGCCCGTCTCGGCGTCACCCTGACCTTCCTGGGCGACGAGGTCATCCTCGACATCCGCGACGACGGCGTCGGCTTCGACCCCCTCGCCCTGCCGCCCCGCACCCGCGCCGGCGGCTTCGGCCTGGACGGCATGCGGGCCCGCGCCGAGCGCATCGCGGGCTCCCTCACCGTGGAGACCGAACCGGGCCACGGCACCGCGCTGTCGGCTCGCGTACCGTTGGTCCGCCATGACCAGTGACATCTCGGTGCTGATCGTCGACGACCATCCCGTCGTACGGGACGGTCTGCGCGGCATGTTCGAGTCGGCGCCCGGCTTCACCGTGCTCGGCGAGGCGTCCGACGGCGTCGAGGCCGTCGAGCGGGCCGCCGTGCTCGACCCCGACGTGATCCTCATGGACCTGCGGATGCCGGGCGGCGGCGGGGTCGACGCCATCCGGGAGCTGACCCGCAGAGCCGCCCGCGCGAAGGTGCTCGTCCTCACGACGTACGACACCGACTCCGACACCCTGCCCGCCATCGAGGCGGGCGCGACCGGCTACCTCCTCAAGGACGCCCCGCGCGACGAGCTGTTCACCGCGGTCCGCGCCGCCGCCGCGGGCCGTACGGTCCTCTCCCCGGCGGTGGCCTCCCGCCTGGTCTCCGCGGTACGCGCACCCGGCAACGAGCCCCTCTCCGCCCGCGAGCGCGAGGTGCTCGCCCTGGTCGCCCGGGGCACGTCCAACCGCGAGATCGCCCGCGAGCTGTTCATCAGTGAGGCGACCGTGAAGACCCATCTCACCCATCTGTACGCCAAGTTGGGCGTCAACGACCGCGCGGCGGCGGTCGCGACGGCGTACCAGCGGGGGATCCTCGGCCAACTCGGGTAGGGGAGCAGGTCGAGGACCCCGAGTAGGCGTCCGTGAACCGCACGCCCTGACGGGCCAGCCGGTCCAGGTTCGGCGTCCTGATGTGCGGGGCGCCGTACGAGGAGAGGTCGGCCCAGCCGAGGTCGTCGCCGAGGATCACGAGGAGGTTGGGGCGCCGGCCGGCCTCGGAGGAGGCACGGGCCTTGAGCGGACGCTCGGCGGGGGCGGCCCCAGCGGCCGTGGCCGGACCGGCGACGGCGGTCACGGCACCGCCGCCGACGAGACCACCGAAGGCACGGCGGGAGATCTCTGGCATGCGACCGAGTCTGATCAGCGGGTCGGTGTATTGGTCAGGAATCAGGCCGGGAGTTCATGGACCCGCAACAACAGCACCGCCCGCGCCGGCACCGTGATCGCCGTCCCCGCCCGGTGCACCACCCCCGGGGCCGCTCCCTGGTCCTCCCGTGACGTGTCGACGACCACCTCGTACCGCTGTGCCCACGGCGGCCCCGGCAGGACGAAGCTGACCGGGCGGTCGCCGGCGTGCAGCAGGGTGAGGAAGCTTTCGTCGAGGATCGGGGCGCCGCGCTCGTCCCGGCCCGGGATGTCGCGCCCGGACAGATACATGCCGAGCGTGGCGGCCGGCGCGTACCAGTCGCGTTCGGTCATCTCGGTGCCGCGCGCCGTGAACCAGGCGAGGTCGCGCAGGCCGTCCGCCGAGTGCGCCCGCCCGGAGAAGAAGGCGCGGCGGCGCAGCACCGGGTGCTGGTGGCGCAGGGCGATCAGCCGGGCGGTGAGGTCGAAGAGGTCCTTCCAGCCGGGGTCCTCAAGGAGCCCCCAGTCCAGCCAGCTGATCTCGTTGTCCTGGCAGTAGGCGTTGTTGTTGCCGCGCTGGGTGCGGCCCAGTTCGTCGCCCGCGACCAGCATCGGCACGCCCGTCGACAGCAGCAGGGTGGTCAGCAGGTTCCTGAGCTGCCGTCGCCTGAGCGCCTGTACGCGCTCGTCGTCGGTCTCGCCCTCCGCCCCGCAGTTCCACGCCCGGTTGTCGTCGGTGCCGTCCCGGTTGCCCTCGCCGTTCGCCTCGTTGTGCTTGCGCTCGTAGGACACCAGGTCGCGCAGGGTGAAACCGTCGTGCGCGGTGATGAAGTTGACCGAGGCGTACGGCCGCCGGCCACCCCACGCGTACAGGTCGCTGGAGCCGGACAGCCGGTATCCGAGGTCCCGCACGTCCGGCAGCGCACCCCGCCAGAAGTCCCGTACGGCGTTGCGGTACCGGTCGTTCCACTCCGTCCACAGGGGTGGGAAGGCGCCCACCTGGTAGCCCCCGGAGCCCACGTCCCAGGGCTCGGCGATCAGCTTCACGCGCCTGAGGACCGGGTCCTGGGCGATCACCGCGAGGAACGGGGAGAGCATGTCGACGTCGTGCATCGAGCGGGCCAGCGCGGCGGCGAGGTCGAATCGGAAGCCGTCGACGCCCATCTCCGTCACCCAGTAGCGCAGGGAATCGGTGATGAGCCGCAGGACGTGCGGCTGGACCACGTGCAGGGTGTTGCCGCAGCCGGTGTAGTCCGCGTAGCGCCGGGCGTCGGACTGCAACCGGTAGTACCCGCGGTTGTCGATGCCCTTGAGTGACAGCGTGGGGCCCAGCTCACCCGCCTCCGCGGTGTGGTTGTAGACCACGTCGAGGATGACCTCGATCCCGGCGGCGTGCAGCGCGCGGACCATGCGCTTGAACTCGCCGACCTGCTGGCCCGTCGTACCGGAGGCGGCGTAGGACGCGTGGGGCGCGAAGTAGCCGATGGAGTTGTAGCCCCAGTAGTTCTTCAGGCCGCGGCGCAGCAGGTGGTCCTCGTGGGCGAACTGGTGGACGGGGAGCAGTTCGACGGCCGTGACGCCCAGCTTCACGAGGTGCTCGATCGCGGCCGGGTGCGCCAACCCGGCGTAGGTGCCGCGCAGTTCCTCGGGGATGCCGGGATGCAGCGCGGTGAACCCCCGCACATGCACCTCGTAGATCACCGAGTCCGCCCACGGCGTCTTCGGCCTGCGGTCCTCCATCCATTCGTCGTCGGTGGCGTCATCGTGGACGACCACGCCCTTCGGGACGTACGGCGCCGAGTCGCGGTCGTCGCGCACGGTGTCCGCGACCTGCTGCTGGGGCCAGTCCCGGACATGGCCGTACACCTCGGGCGGCAGGCTGAAGTCACCGTCCACGGCACGGGCGTACGGGTCCAGGAGCAGCTTCGCCGGGTTCCAGCGGCCGCCGGTCCACGGGTCCCAGCGGCCGTGCACCCGGAAGCCGTAGCGCTGGCCCGGCATGACACCGGGGACGAAGCCGTGCCAGATCTCATGCGTCAGCTCGCTGAGCCGGGCCCGGGTCTCCCTGCCGTCCGCGTCGAACAGGCACAGGTCGACGGCCTCGGCACCGCCCGCCCACAGCGCGAAGTTGGTGCCCGCCACGCCGTCCGGGCCGACCCGGAACCGGGCCCCCAGCGGCGTCGGCGCACCGGGCCACACGGGCACGGCGGGTACGCCCCGCCGCGCGCCGTTCACCAGCGCGGCGGGGCGCTCCTCGGCGGCTTCCGTCACCGCCTCCTGCTCGGCTGCGCTGGACACGGGTCGGCCTCCCACGGTTCGTGGAACGAGGTGGAAAAGGGCGTGCGACGTCCCGGCCGCGGCACCCTCTCACGTCGTCCTCCCCACTGTTCTGCCCACAGCTTGGCTCGCACTCACGGGTTCGTTCCGCTGGGTTGGGCGGAGCGCCTGAGGATGTGCCGGGTTCGGTTGTCCGGCGGCTGCGGGTGCGTTGTGGCTTGTCGCGCCCACGTGGCGGTAGCCGCACATCGATACAGCCCCGCGCCCCTGAAGGGGCGCGTCCCCGTGGTCGTATTGCCCAAAGGTCACGTTTCCCCCAGGCGGGCCTCGTCGTTGGGTGGGCGTGAGGCATGGACATCGGCGCGCTCGGCGCGCGGGGGTCGCTCTGGCGGCCGTAATGGCATGGGCAGGACTACTGGCCGGCTGCTCTTCGGACGGGGGTGGTGGGATCGGCGGGGTCGGTGGGTTCGGGAAGCCTCCCGCGCCCGAGGACGTCATCCGGGTCGCCCCGGACGACGGCACCAAGGGCGTGCCGCCCGAGCAGAAGCTACGGGTCCGGGTGCCCAGCGGGCGCCTGGAGTCGGTCACCGTCGTCAAGTCCCAGGACGCGCAGGACATCCCGGTACCCGGGCGCATCTCCGACGACGGCCTGCGCTGGGAACCCGACGAGGAACAGCTCGCGCTGGCCGCCAAGTACACGGTCGACGCGGTCGCCCTCGACGGCCACGGCCGCCGCTCGGCCCGCCGCACCACCTTCACCACGTACGTCCCCGAGGAACGCTTCATCGGCTATGTCACCCCGGAGAACCGCTCCACCGTCGGCACCGGAATGATCGTCTCCCTGGAGTTCAACCGGGAGGTCGAGGACCGCGCCGCCGTCGAACGCGCCGTACACGTCACGTCGAAGCCGCCCGTCGAGATCCGCCCGCACTGGTTCGGGGGCGGCCGCCTCGACTTCCGCCCCGAGCACTACTGGAAGCCGGGCACCCGCGTGACGGTCGCGCTCCGGCTCCGGGACGTGGAAGGCGCGCCCGGTGTCTACGGCCTCCAGTACAAGACCTTCTCCTTCACGGTCGGCCGCAGTCAGGTCTCCCTCGTCGACGCGTCGGCCCACACCATGCAGGTCCGGCGGGACGGCGAACTGCTCGCCACCGTGCCGATCACCGCCGGGGCGCCCAAGACGACCACGTACAACGGCAAGATGGTCATCTCCGAGATGCTGGAAGTGACCCGCATGAACAGCCGCACGGTCGGCTTCGGCGGCGAGTACGACATCCCGGACGTCCCGCACGCCCTGCGCCTGACCGACTCCGGCACCTTCCTGCACGGCAACTACTGGGCGCCCGACGCCCCCGGCAGGGTCAATGTCAGCCACGGCTGCGTGGGCCTCAGGGACGTGAAGGGCGGCAGTTCGGACACTCCCGCGGGCTGGTTCTTCGACCGCAGTCTCATCGGGGACGTCGTCGAAGTCGTCCGCAGCAAAGACAAAAAGGTCGCTCCCGACAACGGACTCGGAGGGTGGAATATGAGTTGGAAGCAGTGGAAGGCGGGCAGTGACTGAATGGTGACCTTCCACTCACAAGATTCTGAAATTTATACAGTTAATATGCGCCGACACGCGGTGATCGCGGGGGTGATGCGGGCCTGACCAGGCCCGGCGAGGGGAGAACGACTTGAACGTGCGACCGATATCGGGGGCGTCGGTTGACGCACGGGGTCGGGGGCTGCTGGCGCTGATACTCGGCGTTCTGCTGCTGGCCGTCACCGCCTGCGGCGGCGGAGGTTCGGATTCCGGATCCGGTGACGCCAAGGCCGGCAAGGGCGATTCGTCCGCGGCCGAGACCAGGCAGTCCGAGGCGGTGGTCTCCATCGCCCCGAAGGACGGCGCGAAGTCCGTCGACACCAGCGGCGCCCTCAAGGTCGCCGCCACCCAGGGCAAGTTGACCGAGGTCCAGGTCAAGGACGCCAAGGGCACCACGGTGGCCGGGGAGATAGCCGCCGACGGCGCCTCGTGGACGCCGTCCACCCATCTCGCCTCCGGCACCAAGTACACGGTGCACGCGGTCGCGAAGGACTCCGAGGGCCGTACGGCCGCCGAGGACTCCAGCTTCACCACGCTGACCCCGAAGAACACCTTCATCGGCACCTTCACTCCGGAGGACGGCTCGACGGTCGGTGTCGGGATGCCGTTCTCCATCCGCTTCACCCGGGGCATCACCAGCCCCGAGGACGTCGAGAAGGCCATCACGATCAAGACCTCGCCGGCGGTCGACGTCGAGGGCCACTGGTTCGGCAACGACCGCCTGGACTTCCGTCCCGAGCAGTACTGGAAGGAAGGGACCAAGGTCACCGTCGACCTCAACCTCGACGGCGTCGAGGGCCGTTCCGGTGTCTACGGCAAGCAGGACAAGACCGTCTCCTTCACCATCGGCCGCAACCAGGTCTCGATCGTGGACGCCAAGAAGCACACGATGAAGATCACCCAGGACGGCAGGACCATCAAGACCATCCCGGTCACCACCGGCAAGCCCGGCTACGACACCTGGAACGGCCAGATGGTCATCAGCGAGAAGCTCGCCGTCACCCGCATGAACGGCGAAACGGTCGGCTACGGCGGCGAGTACGACATCAAGGACGTCCCGCACGCCGCCCGCCTCACCGACTCCGGCACCTTCATCCACGGCAACTACTGGGGCGGCGACGCCTTCGGCAACTACAACGCCAGCCACGGCTGCGTGGGCCTGCGGGACGTCAAGGGCGGTTACGACAGGGGTGTCCCGGCCGCGTGGTTCTTCAACCACTCGCTGCTCGGCGACGTGGTGGTCGTGAAGAACTCCGACGACGCGACGGTCGCACCGAGCAACGGCCTCAACGGCTGGAACATGTCGTGGGAGAAGTGGAAGGCGTGACGCTGCGCTGATCTTTCGCTGATCCACGGCCCTGGTGTGAGGTACTGCACCAGGGCCGTTATCGTTAGCGGACGTGCTGTGTCTGTCTGGGGGCAACCCCCAGACCCCGGCCGGGTGTGAGCCACCGCACCCGGCCGACCACCGTTGGTTCCCGTGCTGTGTCTGCCTGGGGGCAACCCCCAGACCCCCGGCCGAGTGTGAGCCACCGCACCCGGCCGACCACCGTTAGTCCCCGTTAACCTGCTGACATGACCGTGAATCTCGAAGTCGCCGAGGGCGTCGGCACCATCCGTCTCGACCGCCCGCCCATGAACGCGCTGGACGTGGCCACCCAGGACCGGCTGAAGGAACTCGCCGAGGAGGCGACCCGGCGCGAGGACGTGCGCGCGGTGGTCGTGTACGGCGGGGAGAAGGTGTTCGCGGCGGGCGCGGACATCAAGGAGATGCAGAACATGGACCACACCGCGATGGTCCTGCGCGCCCGCGCCCTCCAGGACTCGTTCACGGCGGTGGCCCGCATCCCCAAGCCGGTCGTCGCGGCCATCACCGGCTACGCCCTGGGCGGCGGCTGCGAACTCGCGCTGTGCGCGGACTTCCGGATCGCCGCGGAGAACGCCAAGCTGGGGCAGCCGGAGATCCTGCTCGGCCTGATCCCCGGCGCGGGCGGCACCCAGCGGCTGGCCCGGCTGGTCGGCCCGTCCAAGGCGAAGGACCTGATCTTCACGGGCCGTATGGTCAAGGCCGACGAGGCGCTGACGCTGGGCCTGGTGGACCGGGTCGTGCCCGCCGACGAGGTGTACGCGCAGGCGCACGCCTGGGCGGCGAAGCTCGCGCAGGGACCGGCGATCGCGCTGCGCGCGGCGAAGGAGTCGATCGACACGGGCCTGGAGACCGACCTCGACACGGGCCTCGCGGTGGAACGGAACTGGTTCGCGGGCCTGTTCGCCACCGAGGACCGAGAGCGCGGTATGAAGAGTTTCGTCGAGGAGGGCCCCGGCAAGGCGAAATTCCTCTGAACCGCTTGCAATTGACGCGATGTCTGATCCGGGTCCCTCGATGGAGCGGTTTATGGGAGCCTTAAGGCAACCTTAAGTCTGCCTTGTCGAGGGAGTCCGAAGATTGCCTCCCAGCGAGCCTCCGCCGCAGGTCAGAAGGGCTGTGGAGAGCGGCGAAGTGCCGCTGGCATATGCCGATGGACCGTCGCGGAGCGACGCATTCCAGGGGGCGTATTCGTCAGGAACGGCCCCGGAGGACGCCGTGTGCGGCCATGATGGGGTCATGGCGGGGCTGGAGGGTTTCGAACAGCCGCGGGGAGACGGCCGTGCGACGGCGGCGCGCTGGTCTCCGGCGGTCGAGGACGAGCACGCACTGAAGGCGCTCGAACTGTTCGGGAACCCGACGGAGGCGGAGGTTCCGTTGCCGTCCCGGCCGGAGTCCGCGGCGGCGGCCCGCCGGTTGACACAGGTGATCGTTCTCCGCCATTGGGGGCTCACTCCCAAGATGACCGAGGATGCGGTGTTACTCGTGTCCGAGTTGGTCGGCAACGCGGTGCGGCACACGGGGGCACGGGTGTTCGGGCTTCGGATGCGGCGGCGGCGGGGGTGGATCCGGATAGAGGTGCGGGATCCGTCCCGGGGGTTGCCCTGTCTGATGCCGGTGCAGGAGATGGACATCAGCGGGCGGGGGCTGTTCCTGGTGGACAAGCTCGCGGACCGGTGGGGCGTCGATCTGCTGCCGCGCGGGAAGACGACGTGGTTCGAGATGCGGGTGGCCGACCGCTAGCGGGTGGGTCGGTCAGCGTCAATCTCGGACACAACCCCTTAAATGGGGCGGGTGACCGCTATCGATCGTCGGGCAGTACTGCTCGCTTCCGCTGGGCTGGCGTTGGCCGCGGGATGTGCGACCAGTGGTGCCGTCGCCCACCCCACCCAGCCCTCCAGCACCGCCGCCACCCTCCCCACCCTCCCCGCCCAGCTCACCCACGGCCCCCGCGACCGTCCCCGTGTCGCCCTCACCTTCCACGGCAGCGGTGATCCCGCCATCGCCCGTGCCCTGCTCGGTGAGGCCGAGAAGCACGGGGCCCGTGTCACCGTTCTCGCCGTCGGGACCTGGCTCGACGCGCATCCCGACCTCGCTCGCCGCATCCTCGACGGCGGCCATGACCTCGGCAACCACACCCTCCACCACCTCGACATCAACGCGATGTCCGAAGCCGAGGCCCGTCAGGAGATCACCGGCTGCGCCGAGCGGATCCGGCGCCTCACCGGGTCCGTCGGAACCTGGTTCCGGCCCTCCCGTACGCCCACCGCCTCGCCCCTCGTCACCCGGCTCGCCCGGCAGGCCGGCTACCCCCACGTCCTCTCCTACGACGTCGACTCCCTCGACTTCACCTCGCCCGGCGCCCCCGTCGTCGCCCGCAAGGTACTCGCCGAGATCCGCGAAGGGTCCGTGGTGAGCCTGCACTTCGGGTACGACGACACGGTCGCCGCCCTCCCCGTCGTACTGGAAGAACTCGACCGGCGCGGCCTGGCCGCGGTGACCACCACGGAGCTGTTCAGCTGATGCCCCCCACCTCGATGAAGCGCGCCCTGATCGCGGGCGCCGTGTTCCTCGCCCTCGCCGCCTGCGGCACCGAGACCAGGGACGGGGTGCACAAGACCGTCGCAACGAAGGCGGGCGCCCCCGCCCCGGTGAAACAGGCGAAGAAGAAGTTGGTCCAGGGCCTGCCGGGGATGCCGCCCGTGCTCGACCCGAAGGACGTGTACGCGGCGGACCGGCCGAACCGGCTGTCGCCGGTGGTCAAGGACTTCCCGTCCCGGGTCTACGTGCCCAACACCGAGTCCGACACCGTCTCCGTCATCGACCCGAAGACGTACGAGATCATCGAGACGATCCATGTCGGGCGGCAGCCCCAACACGTCGTGCCCTCCTGGGACATGAAGACCCTGTGGGTCAACAACAACCGCGGTCACACGCTCACGCCCATCGACCCGAGGACCGGGAAGGCGGGCGAGCCGGTCGAGGTGCACGACCCGTACAACCTCTATTTCACGCCCAACGGCAGGTACGCGGTCGTGATGGCCTCCCTCGACCGTGAGCTCGTCTTCCGCGACCCGCACACCATGGAGCGGAAGAAGACGGTCCCGGTCACCTGCTACGGCGTCAACCACGCCGACTTCTCCCTCGACGGGAGGTACTTCATCGTGTCCTGCGAGTTCAGCGGGGAACTGCTGAAGGTCGACACCGAGAAGATGAAGGTGATCGGTCAGCAGAAGCTCCCGTTCGACGGGGCCATGCCGCAGGACGTCAAGGTCTCCCCGGACGGGAAGCGGTTCTACATCGCGGACATGATGGCCGACGGGATGTGGGTCCTCGACGGCGACAGGTTCACCCAGCCCACCCTGCTGCCCACCGGCAAGGGCACCCACGGCCTCTACGTCAGCCGGGACTCCCGCGAGATGTACGTCTCCAACCGGGGCGAAGGGACCGTCTCCGTCTTCGACTTCACCCAGAACCGGCTCACCAGGAAGTGGCACCTGCCGGACGGCGGCAGCCCCGACATGGGCGGTGTCTCGGCCGACGGCAAGGTCCTGTGGCTGTCGGGCCGTTACGACTCCGAGGTCTACGCCGTCGACACCCGCACCGGGAAGCAGTTGGCCCGCGTCAAGGTCGGCAGCGGGCCGCACGGGCTGGCCGTGTATCCGCAGCCGGGGCGGTACTCACTCGGTCACACCGGCATCTTCCGCTGAACCGCCGGTGGCCCGCGGGGCCGTGGCGAGCAGCACCGCCTCCGCGCCCACCGGACGGTAACCGGCCGCCAGGAACGCCCGCATGCTGCGGGCGTTCCCCGGGGAGACCTGGGCCCACAGCGGCTCCGCGGTGAGATGACGGGCGGCGGTCACCAGGGCGCGGCCCAGGCCCCGGTGCCGTACGTCCTCGTCCACCTCGACCGAGACCTCCAGGCGGCCGCCGACGCCACGGCCGAGGACCAGCACCCCGCCCTCCGTCGTCCAGGCGCGGATGTCGTCGCGCCGCCTGCGGGCGTAGACGATCCGGGGGTGGCCGGCGTCCTCGATCTCCTTCAGCGCGAGCGGGGGCTCGCCCGGCCGGGGTTCGGTCACCAGCATCGCGTCGATCGTCTCCGACCTGCGGCCCGTCCGCTCCACGAGGGCGGCCAGGAACACCGGGTTCATGGTCGCGGCCAGCGCGTCGCAGTCGAGGCCGCGCAGGGTCTCGCGCACCCACTCCGGGTCCTCGTCGGTGAAGACGACCGAGTGCGCCGTGAAGGACAGGACGCCCGCGTCCCGGTGGCACGTCTGGCGTACGACCGTCGTGCCGCCGTCCGCCGGCGGGAAGACACCGCGGGCCGCCGCGTCGAGAATGTCCCGCAAGGTCTCCGTCATCGCGCTCCTTGAGTCCGGTCGCTGCTCTGAAGGTCAGGGCAGGCGGTTAGTCTGACCTGCGGCAGCAAGCCGGCGAGACACGAAGCACGAGAAAAGGGGCGGACCGGTGGCGAACATCGACATCGAGGAAGCACGCAAGCAGTTCGAGCGCATCGATGCGGACGGTGACGGCTCCATTACCGCCGCCGAGTTCAAGACCGCCCTGGCCCAGGGCGGCGACTGGAACGTGACCGAGTCGGTCGCCGAGGCGATCATCAAGAGCCGCGACCTGAACGGCGACAAGCTCCTGTCGTTCGACGAGTTCTGGGCCTTCCTGAACAAGTAGGGCGTACGGAGAAGGGGGGCGCCCGGCAGCCAGCGGGCTGGGGTGCCCCCTTCGTCCTGCCCCGGATCCGTACCGTCCAGCGGCCGTCGTTCCGTTCAAGCGTCAGCGGCACCCGGCGCAGGGCGTCCAGCGCCTCGATCAGATGCTCCCGGCCAAGCAGATCGAGGCCGGTCGCCGGTTCGTCGGGCAGCAGCAGTCGTGGTTCCGGCATCAGCGCGCGGGCGATCAGCGTACGGCCGCGCTGCCCCTGCGAGAGCGTCGGCCGGCGGGCGTCGGCGTGGTCGGCGAGGCCGAGGGTGCCGATGAGCCGGTGGCCCGGTCCCGCTGCTCCCGTGTCGGCCGCCAACGGGGAAGCGGGGCAACGGAGTTGGTCAGCCCGGTCAGGACGACGTCCCTCACCCGCAGGGGCGCGGTGAGGGGATGACGTGGGTCGACGTGACCGACGTGGGCGCGCAGGTCGACCCGGCCGAGCCGGCGGCCCAGCACCTCGACTGTGCCGCGTGTGGGGTGGACCAGGGCGCCGGGCAGGCTGAGCAGGGTGGACTTGCCCGCCCCCGTTGGCACCGAGCACGCTAAGTACTCGCCCTCACGGACGGTCAGGGAGATCTCCTGGACCCCAACACCGCCGACGAGGCTCATGCGGCACTGGTCCGGGCACGATCTGCGGCCGCTGTCCCGCTCGGGTGGATCAGACCGCCGCCCACTCGCGCAGGGCTGTCTTGCTCGCGAAGTCGGCGACGTTCTTGTCGACGGGGTCGTCGGTGTACTGGTGGAAGCGCCACTTGGCCTTGATGCGGGGCTTGCCGGCCGTGACGTAGTCGGCGATCCAGAGGCCGTCACCGGCGTACGAGGTGGTGTCCACGTTGAGCCAGTAGTTCCGGTTGCAGTAGAGCACGACCCTGTTGTTCGGGCGGAGTTGCTTCACCTTGCGGATGAAGGCGTCCTTCTCCGCGTTGGTCGCGTGGGTGCCCTCGCCGGTCGTCTCCCAGTCCACGGCGAGGATGTCGCCGCCCTTCTCCGGGGCGTGTTTGACGAAGTACTCGGCCTGGGCCGTGAGGTTGCCCGGCCAGAGGAAGTGGTAGAAGCCGACGACCAGTCCGGCGTCGCGGCCGTGTTTGGTCTGGGCCGCGAGCTTCGGGTTGGTGTAGGAACGGCCCTCCGTCGCCTTGATGAAGACGAAGGAGAGCCCGTCAGTGCTGTAGGACGAGGACTGGTAGGCGCTGACATCGATGCCGCGGAGCATGTGGGGGCTCCCTGAAGTGAGAGTGGGGGGACGGTAGTTGATGATGCCCTACCCACCCCGGCGGGGTACCTCAGTCGCGGGAAGTCACGCCGCGTACGCCCGCTTGTCCCGGGCCTCGCGCAGCGAGACACCCCACCACACCAACTGGTCCAGGAGGGTCTTCGCGGCAGAGGCCGCCGCCCCGGGCTCCGTGAGGGCGCCCGATCCGTCGAACTGGCCCCACACGTTGTGGAAGCTCACGCAGTCCCGCACGGTCACCGCGTGGAGCTCGGCGAAGACGGGACGCAGGTGCTCCACCGAGCGCAGTCCGCCGGACAGGCCGCCGTAGGAGACGAAGCCGACCGGCTTGGCCAGCCACTCCGCGTGGTGCCAGTCGATGAGGGTCTTGAGCGAGGCCGGGTAGCTGTGGTTGTACTCCGGTGTCACCACGACGAAGGCCTCGGCGGCGGCCAGCCGCGGCGACACCCCGGCCAGCAGCGCGGCCACCTCGTCGTCGGGGGAGTGCGACAGCTCGTGCGGCAGCGGATGCTCGGCGAGGTCGACCAGATCGACCTCGACGTCCGGGCGCTGCCCGGTCTGCGTGACGAACCAGCGGGCGACGGTCGGGCCGAACCGGCCTTCCCGGACACTGCTGTTGATCACGGCCAGGCGCAGGGGTGCGGTGGACATACGTCTCCTCGGGATGCCTCTGCATGTCCGGTACATGCAGGGATGAACGGCTCGCCACCGAGTCTCAAATGTCAACCAAGGTTGAGGTCAAGCCCGGACGGAGCCGGCGCCGACCTTCTTACGAATTCTTCAGGGCGCGGGGATTTTGCGATTTCTTGCTGCTTGCCTGGGCGGTGGATGGGTTCCCGACGGACCGACTGCCGCCTCGTTGTAGTTCCTTTGATCATTTGCTGATTCTTCGATCGGTGAATCCTGCCTTCCTCTTTACTTGTCGGCGATCACTTGTGGGGTGGTTTGATCCGGTTGATTCTGTTGAGAATTCATTGACTTAAGGGAGTTCTCAGGTTTTGATCGCCCGGCTGTGAACGGCAGTGAAGGAACTGTGACTGCGGGGGGTCGGGCCATGTGGCGTGCTGGAAGACGGCTGAGATGGCTGGCGGCAGCTGCGTTGTCGGTGCAACTGGTGGGCGCGGCGGGCGCCCACGCGGTCGCCGACGCCCCGGCTGATCTGTCGCCCGAGGCGGCCGCTTCGCAGAAGGCCGCTCAATCGGGTGCGCCCGTCGCCGTGGACGCCGAGACGACGCCCACCCAACTGGTCACCGCGCAGCCGGACGGCACGTTCACCGTCGAGTTCGATCCCGGGGCGGTGCGGGTGCGCCACGCCTCGGGCTGGGTGCCCGTGGACACCGACCTCGCCACCACCGCCGACGGCCTACTGGCCCCGAAGGCCGCCGCCGTGGAGGTCGCCTTCTCCGGAGGCGGCGCGCACGACCCGCTGGCACGCATCACGAAGGACGGCAAGACCTACAGCGTCGGTTCGCCCTGGAACCTGCCGACACCGACCCTCGACGGCTCGACGGCGACGTACGCGGACGTCCTGCCCGGCGCAGACCTGGTGGTGCAGGCGACGGCGGACGGCTTCAGCGAGAACCTGGTCGTCAAGTCCCGTACGGCGGCCGACAATCCGGAACTGGCGAGCGTGCGCTTCCCCGTCTCGGTCGACGGTGTCTCCGCGTACGACACCCACTCCGGCGGCGCAGCGTTCGTCGATGCCCAGGGCCGGCCGGTGTTCACCACCGGCACCGCGATGATGTACGACTCGTCGGCGGCCGCCGCCCCGGCCGCGCACACCGTCTCCCCGGCCTCCTATGACGTCACGACCGCCGCCGTCCGGACGGCCGTCGCCGACCAGGGCGCGCTCGACGGGCCTGCCCCGGGCGCCCGCGCGACCGCCATGGACGTGACCGCCTCCGACAGCGCGCTGACCCTGAAGCCGGACAAGGCCTTCCTCGACGACCCGGACACCACCTACCCGGTGGTCCTCGACCCGCAGACGACCAGCGCGTCCCTGTCGGGGTGGACGACGGTGTGGACGAGCTCGCCGTCGACGTCGTTCTGGAAGACCTCGCACGCCCTGGGTGTCGGCTACGACGCGTGGGTGGACAACAAGAAGGCCCGCTCGCTCTACCAGTTCGACACGCACACCCTCGGCGGCAAGAAGATCCTCTCCGCGACCTTCCAGGCGTTGGAGGTGTGGTCGGCCAACTGCACCGACAAGGCAGTGCAGTTGTGGCGCACCGGCGCCATCTCCTCGTCCACGACCTGGTCCAAGCAGCCCGCTTGGTCCGCTGAGGTCGACTCGGTCTCCACCGCCAAGGGCTACTCGTCCTCCTGCCCCGGCGGAAACGTTTCCTTCGATGCCACCAACGCCGTCGGTTACACCGCCGGACAGTCCGCGTCGACCACCACGCTCGGGCTGCGGGCCGCCGACGAGGGTGACGAGATCGCCTGGAAGCAGTTCGCCTCGCCGTCGGACACCAAGCCGACCCTGTCGGTGACGTTCGTGTCCAAGCCGTCCACGCCGACCGGGGTGAAGCTCTCCAGCCCGAACCTGGCCTGCGCGACGACCCGCACGACCGCAGCCGTGATCCACGACACGACCCCCACGCTCGCCGCCGCGCCGAAGTCGGCGGACGGTTCGCAGTCGACGCTGCGGCCCGACTTCCAGGTGTACAAGTACGACGCCAACGTCACCGACCCGCTGGCCGGTTCGGGCAGCCCCTCGGCGTACACGACCTCCGGTACGACCGGGACGTGGACGACGCCGACGCTGACGAACGGGCAGACGTACTGGTTCCGCGCCCGCAGCGAGTACAAGTACTCCTTCAACGGCACGACCGGCTACATGTACTCGTCCTGGACCAGCGGCTGCTGGTTCCGCATCGACACCTCGGCGCCGGTGCAGCCGGACGTGGACTCGACGGCGTACCCGGAGTGCGCGAGCCCGGACACCCCGGACGACTGCACGGCGTACGGCGGGGTGGGCGCTCCAGGGACCTTCACCCTCAAGGCCAACGGGGCCTCGGACGTGGTCAAGTACACCTACCAGCTCAACGACGACCCGGTGCGGACCAAGACCTTCTCCACCGCGACCACCAGCTACGCGGTGTCCCTGGCCCCCGACGTGCGCGGCGTGAACACCCTGACCGTGCAGACCTGGGACGCGGCGGGCAACCCCTCGACCAGCTACACCTACGTCTTCAAGGTCGCCCCGGGAGCGGGTCCGGTCGCCCACTGGTCGCTGGACGAGGGCACCGGCACCTCGGCCACCGACGACATCGGCGGCAGGACGGCGACCCTGGCCGGTTCGGCCGGCTGGTCCTCCCTCGCCCGGCTCGGCGACTCCCTTCAGGCCAACGGGACGTCGTCGTACGCGGCGACCAGCTCGTCCGTCCTGGACACCACCAAGAGCTTCACGATCTCGGCGTGGGCCCGGCTGACCGGCACCTCCCACAACGCGGTCGCCGTCGCCCAGGCCGGAGTCAACGGCTCGGCGTTCGCGGTCTACTACTCGACCTCGTACAACGCGTGGATCTTCAACCGGTACACCACGGACGTCGCGGCGCCCACGATCGTCCGCTCGATCGGCACCACCACACCCGAAACCGGCGTGTGGACCCACCTGATGGGCGTGTACGACGCGCAGAACCAGACCATCCAGCTGTACGTCAACGGCGTGCCGCAGGGTGACCCGGTCGCCTTCACCACGCCCTGGCAGGGCACCGGTGGCCTGCAGATCGCCCGCGGCCAGGGCGGCAGCGCGTTCAGCGACTACTTCCCGGGCCAGGTCGACGAGGTGACCGCCTGGAACCGGATCCTGTCCGCCGAGGAGATCGCCGACCTTCAGGCGATGACCGACGCGTCCACCGGGCATGCCCAGCCGGCGCTCACCGCCGACTGGAAGCTGGAGGAGACCTCGGGCACCAGCGCCGCCGACTCCTCCGGGTACGGCCACACCGCGACCGTCGCGAGCGGCGCCACCTGGAACAACGACACCGACGGCGGCAAGGGCAACACCCTTTCCCTGAACGGCACGTCCACCGCGAACGCCACCGCGAGCGGCCCGATCGTGGACTCCCAGGGCGACTTCACGGTGGCGGCCTGGGCAAGGCTCGACGCGGCCTCGCTGTCCGACACCTCCGTGGCCCACCACATGCGCATCGCCACCCAGTCCGGCGGCGTCCGTGACTCGTGGGGCCTGTGGTACGACCAGGCGGCGGGTTCGGCCCAGGGCATGTGGGTGTTCGGCCGCACCACCGCGGACGCTGCCGGAACCGCTGCCACGGTGGTGACCGTGCCCGCGAACATCGCCTCGGCCCAGCTGGTCGACCCGGGTGACTGGACCCTGCTGACCGGTGTCTACGACGGTGCCCACCACCAGCTCTTCCTGTACGTCAACGGAGTCCGCCAGGGCGCGCAGGGCGACACGGACACGGACACCGACACCGGCGACGGCGTCGTCTTCACCTCGCCCTGGCAGGCCACCGGCACCTTCAACATCGGGCGCGGCCGGATCAGCACGGGCGCGTACAGCGACTTCGCCGACGGCCTGGTGGACGACGTCCGGGTGTGGACGGGCGTGATGTCCGACACCGACATCAACCAGATGTACGTCGACGAAGTGCCCATTCCGCTGTAGCCGACCGCGGTCGGACAGCGCTGACACGACGTTCAAAAACCTTCGAAACGCGGGGAGTTCGGTCATGGGTGGGCTAGGGCACAGACGGCGCGGCCAGGTGCGGCGGATACGGCTGTGGGTCGTCGGCGCCACGGCGAGCGCGGTGGTGGCCGGCGGTCTCGGCACCGCCCCCGCCGCGTGGGCGACCCAGCATCACGGGCACCACACCGTGAAGACGCAGGCGGCCAGGAACGGAACCGCGGTCGCCTTCAAGGCCAGGACGGCCGCGAAGAAGGACCCCGCCAAGGCCGCCGCCGCCCGTACCGCCGAGATCCTCTCCCAGCATGTGAGCTGGCCCACCGCGTCGGCCAGGACGCTCCCGGTGCCGGTGAAGGCCGGCAAATCCACCCTGGTCGGCGGCCTCCCGGTGAAGGTGGCCGCGCCCGCCAAGGGCACGGCCCCCACGAAGGTCACCGTCAGGACCGCAACGCACAAGACGGCGACCGCCCTCGGTATCCACGGCACCGTCGTCTCCCTCCAGCGGGCCGACGGCAGGAAGGCCGCCGGCAAGACCCGCTTCACGCTGGACTATTCGGGCTTCGCGCACGCCTACGGAGGCGACTACGCCTCCCGTCTCCACCTGTTCCGCCTGCCCGCGTGCGCGCTGACCACCCCGAAGCTCAAGAAGTGCCGTACGACGACCCCGCTGCCCACGACCAACGACCCCGAGACCGGGACCCTCACCACCACGGCCCCGGTCGCCGCCTCCGGCATCACCGCCATGGCCGTGACCACGGGCGCCAAGTCAGGTGCCGGCTCCTACGCGGCGACCCCGCTGAACCCGTCCGCGTCCTGGAACGCGGGCGGCTCCAGCGGCGACTTCACCTGGTCGTACCCGCTGCCGGTGCCACCGTCCAACGGTGGCCCGTCGCCGAACCTGGCGCTCACGTACGACTCCCAGAGCGTCGACGGCCGGCTGCCCTCGACCAACAACCAGCCCTCCTGGGTCGGCGAGGGCTTCGACCTGACCACCGGGTACATCGAGCGGTCCTACGACTCCTGCGACGACGACGGACAGTCCGGCAAGAACGACGAGTGCTGGGCCGGCGACAACGCCACGCTCGTCCTCGGCGGCAAGTCGAGTCCGCTCATCAAGGACAGGACCAGCGGCGACTGGTACGCGAAGACCGACGACGGCGAGCGCGTCACCCACTCCACGGGCGCCACGAACGGCGACAACGACGGCGAGTACTGGACCGTCACCACACCGGACGGCACCCAGTACGTCTTCGGCAAGAACCACCTGCCCGGCTGGGCCACCGGCGACGCGGTCACCAACTCCACCTGGACCGCACCGGTGTTCGGCGACGACTCGGGCGAACCGGGCTACGACCAGGGCACGTCCCTCTCCGGCCGGGCGCTCACCCAGGCCTGGCGCTGGAACCTCGACTACGTCGTCGACCCGCACGGCAACGCCATGTCGTACTGGTACACCAAGGAGACCAACTACTACGCCAAGAACGGCACCACGACCGCCAACGGCACGGTGTACGACCGCGGCGGCTACCTCAGCCGCATCGACTACGGCATCACCTCCTCCACCGTCTTCGGCACCGCCCCGGAGAAGGTCTCCTTCACCACCGCCGAGCGCTGCCTGGTCACCAGCACCGAGGACTGCTCGTCGCTGACCTCGACCACGTCCGCGGACTGGCCGGACGTGCCCTTCGACCAGATCTGCGCCTCGGGCAAGGTGTGCAGCGCCACCGGGCCGACCTTCTTCTCCCGCAAGCGCCTCACCGGGATCACCACCAGTGTGTGGGACGCGAGCCTGGCCACGCCCGCCTACCGGGACGTGGACTCCTGGGCGCTGGCCCAGTCCTTCCCGGACCCCGGCGACGGCACCTCGGCCGGTCTCTGGCTGAAGTCCGTCACCCGGACCGGCAAGGACGGTTCGACCAAGGCCATGCCGCCGGTCACCTTCGCCGGCATTCAGCTCTACAACCGGGTGGACACCACCCACGACGACATCGCCGCCCTGGTCAAGTGGCGGGTGCGGACGATCACTTCGGAGACCGGCTCGGTCCTGACCGTCAACTACTCCGACCCGCAGTGCGTCGCCGGTACCACCATGCCGAGCGCGCCCGACTCCGACACCCTGCGCTGCTTCCCGACGTACTGGCAGCCGCCGTACACGACCGATCCCCAACTGGACTGGTTCCACAAGTACGTCGTCACCCAGGTCACCGAGTCGGACCCGACGGGCGGCGCCCCGCTGAAGGAGACCGACTACACCTACAACGGTTCCCCGGCCTGGCACTACGACAGCGACAACGTCACCGCTCCCGCGAAGCGCAAGACCTGGTCGCAGTGGCGCGGTTACGGCAGCGTCACCACGACCACGGGTGACGCGCAGTCGACGCGGACGAAGACGGTCTCCACGTACTTCCGCGGCATGGACGGCGACAAGCAGTCCGACGGCACCACCCGCACCGTCAAGGTCACCGATTCCACCGGCACGGCGGTCACCGACTCCGACCCGCTGGCCGGCACCGTCCGGGAGGCGGTCACCTACAACGGCTCCGCCGAGGTGTCCGGCACGATCACCGACCAGTGGATCCACCAGACGGCCACCGACGGCACCCGCAGCGCGTACTTCACCCGCCCGTCGGCCGTGCACGCCCGTACCGACCTGTCCTCAGGCGGCACCCGCGACACCCTGGTCTCCACGACGTACGACCCGACGACCGGGGCGGCGCTGACCGTCGACGACTCCGGCGACACGGCCGTCACGGGTGACGAGCAGTGCACCCGCACCACGCTCGCGAACAACACCACCGACTGGCTGATGGCGTTCCCGGTGCGCGTCGAGACCGTCGACGTGGCGTGCGGCGCCACCGCCACCCGCCCCGACGACGTGGTCTCCGACGTCCGCACGCTCTACGACGGCCAGTCCTACGGCACCGCCCCGACCCTGGGCGACGAGACGTCGACGCAGCGCCTGTCGTCGTACAGCGGCGGCAGCCCCGTCTACCAGACGGTCACCGCGACCCATTACGACACCCAGGGCCGCGTCGACTCGGTCTCGGACGCCGACCAGACCGTGGTCAGCAAGACCACCTACACCCCGACCACGGGGGGCCCGCTGACCAGTACGGTGACCACCGACGCCAAGGGCTACTCGACGACCACCGACTTCGACCCCGCACGCGGTCTCGCCACCTCGGTCATCGACCCCAACAGCAAGCGCACGGACTACGCCTACGACGGCCTCGGCCGGCTGACATCCCTGTGGCTGGCCAACCGCAGCAAGTCCTCGGGCCAGAGCGCGAGCCTCGTGTACACCTACACGATCTCCAACTCCGCGGCCTCGGTGGTCTCCACGGGCAAACTGAACAACGACGGCACGACCTACGACACGACGTACGCGCTGTACGACGCGCTGCTGCGCCCGCGTCAGACACAGACGCCAGCGCCGGGCGGTGGCCGGGTCATCGCCGAGACCAAGTACGACAGCCGCGGGCTGGCCGTCGAGGCGGACGCCGACTACACGGACACGAGTTCACCCTCCGGGACGTTGGCGAACATCACCTCGGTGGTCCCGTCCCAGACCCTGACCACGTTCGACGGCGCGGGCCGTGCCACAGCGGAGGACTTCTACGCCCTCGGCACCAAGCGCTGGACGACCTCCAGGGTCTACGGCGGCGACCGTGTCACCGTCACCCCGCCCAAGGGCGGCATCGCGACCACGACGCTGACCGACACGCTCGGCCGCACGGCCGAGACCCGGCAGTACGACGGCGGCACCCCCTCGGGTTCGTACACGTCGATCAAGTACACCTACGACGCGAAGAGCCGGCTCAAGGAGGTCGTCGACGACGCGGGCAACACCTGGTCGTACGGCTACGACCTGATGGGCCGCAAGACGAGCTCGACGGACCCGGACACGGGGACCACGAACACGGCGTACAACGAGTTGGACCAGGTCACCTCGGTGACGGGCGCGGTCGGCACGTCCGACCAGAAGACGCTCAGCTACTCCTACGACATCCTCGGCCGCAAGACCGACCTCTACGACGGCACGACCAAGGACGCGGCACACGAACTGGCCAAGTGGACCTACGACTCGGTGGCCAAGGGCGAGCCGACGTCGTCGATCCGGTACGTGGGCGGCTCGTCCGGAAAGGCGTACGTCACACAGGTCGGCACCTACGACGCCCTGTACCGCCCGACCCTGACGCGGGTCATCGTCCCGTCGGTCACGGGTGAGGAGGCGTTGGCGGGCACGTACTCGTCGACGACCGGCTACAACCTCGACGGCACCGTCCAGGTCACCTCCGACCCGGCTGCCGGAGGGCTGCCCGCCGAATCGCTGGAGTACGGCTACAACGAGCTGAGCATGCCGACGACGCTGAGCGGCACCACCGGCTATGTGCAGAACACGAGCTACACGAAGCTCGGCCAGGTGGGCCAGCTCACGCTGGGGGTCTCGTCCGCGGACAGCGCCAAGTGGCTCCAGATCACGAACTCCTACGAGGACGGCACGCGCCGCCTCCAGCGTGAGCTGGTCACGGACGACGCCCAGTCGGCCCCGGTGCAGGACACGTCGTACAGCTACGACGACTCGGGCAACCCGACGAAGGTCGCCACGCACGCCGACGGCACCGACGACGTGCAGTGCTACCGCTACGACGGTCACGACCGGCTGAGTGAGGCGTGGACCGCGACGGACGGCTGCTCGGCCGACCCGTCCACGGCGGTTCTCGGCGGCCCGGCGCCGTACTGGCAGAGCTTCCACTACGACGACCTGGGCAACCGCGACACCCAGACCGACCACGCGACGACGGCCGGTGGTTCGGACACGACGACGTCGTTCGTCTACCCGCCCGAGGGCACGGCCAAGGCGCACACGCTGACGTCGTCGACCACGGTCGCGGGCTCCACGACGACCACCGACTCGTACACCTACGACGGTTCGGGCCAGACCCACACCCGGACCGTCGACGGCAAGACCCAGACGCTGGACTGGGATTCGGAGGGCCACCTGGCCAAGGTGACCAACGCGGACGGGACGTCGGCCTCCTACCTGTACGACGCGGACGGCGACAGACTGCTCGCGCGCGACGACTCGGGTACGACCCTGTATCTGGGCGACACGGAGGTGCACCTGGCCAAGGGTGCGACCACGACCACGGGTGCGCGCTACTACGAGTGGGCGGGTCGGACCATCGCGGTGCGCATGAGCACGGGCGCCCTGCAGTGGCAGGTCACGGACGCGCACGACACCGCGGAGACCGCGGTGGACGCGACCACGCAGACCATCACGCGGCGGCGGCTCGATCCGTTCGGCAACCCCCGTGGTACGCAGCCGGCGTCGAGCGCGTGGCTGGGTGACCAGGGATTCGTAGGCGGCCTCCAGGACACCGTCACGGGGCTGACACACCTGGGAGCGAGGGAGTACGACTCGACGACCGGCCGCTTCGTCTCGGACGATCCGGTCCTGGAGCTGACCGACGCCCAGCAGATCGACGGGTACACGTACGCGGCGGACAACCCGTTGAAGGGCAGCGACCCGACGGGCCTGGACGACTGGGCCAGCGACCCGACCATGAACGTCTGCGCCATCGACTGCGAACCGCAGGGCTCGTCGGCGCTGGTCGACACCGGCGCGATCAGCAACGGCAGTTCGGGGTCCGGTTCGGGGTCCACCCACCACAGCAGCGGTGGCGGTGGCGGAAGCTCCCACCACAGCTGCGGTTGGTCCTTGTCCTGCTACGCCAAGAAGGCGTACCACGTCGTGGAGCGGCATCCGGTGATCGCGGCCGTGGTCGCCACGGCGGTGGTGGTCGGCGCGGTCGCCTGCGTGGCGGCGACGGCGGGCGCGTGCGGCGCGGTGCTCGTGGCGGGGGCCGAGGGCTTCACCGCCGGTGCCGAGATCGGCGGCCTCGGAGCCGCGGTGACAGGGGCCGCTGCCGGGGTCATCGGCGAGGGCGGCGCGGTCGTCGCCGGCGCCGTGGGGGTCGCGGCCACCGGGGTGGCGGCCGTCTCCAAGGGTGCGAGAACGGCTGCCACCTCAGAGGCCGCCCATGAAACGGGTGCCGCGTCCGCGAGCGCCGACGCCGCGGAGATGTCCGCCGCACCCCCCGCCGACAACTACACCCCCGGTGGGGGCGCCGTCAGGCATACACCTACGTCGACGTCCATCGGATCGGACTCGGCCACCCTGAGCGTACGAGAGCATGCCAAGAACGCGGGCCATCACGACGTGATCGTGCACGGATCGACACGCGGAGTGCTCGGGGTGGACGGGCAGGACACGAATCCCCTCCAGATCGTCGAGGCCGTCAGAGGAAATCCGCATTACCAGGGCGGATGTGTGAGACTCCTTGTCTGTCATTCCGGTGTATCCGGTGTGGGGCAGGATGTCGCCAACGGTCTGGGCGTGCCGGTCTGGGCTCCCACCACCAAGGTCGGCGTCATGCCGAGTCTCGGGTCGCAGGAACCGTTCCTGGAGCCTGGGGGGACCTGGCGGTTGTTCCTTCCCATGGCGGGAGGTGCACACTAGCCATGCTGAGAGTCGGGTTTGTCCGAGAGTTCTTCGAGGGTCCGGTCGATCTTCCGGGAATCCATGAACTCACGCGCTCGGACTCCGGGGAATGGCAGGAGATCGCGGCTTTCGCCGTCGCGTATCTCGCCGGTTCCCCGGTGGTCGCCGAATTCACCGAGACCGAACAGTGCCTGTTGGGCTGTGGCGAGAATCTCGTGGGCTGCTCGTCATTGTTCACCGATGGCTCGTGGGTCTGGCGCCGCGATCTCCAGCACTACGTGGGACGCCATGGGGTGACGCTGCCGTCGGAATTCGTCGAGCGGATGCGGGAGTCCGGCTGGACGCCACCTGCCGACGTCGTCGACGCGACCGTGGCACGCCTGGCATTGCAGACCGCCTGGCAGGTCACCTGATGTATGCACGGAACTGAGGATGGGGACGACGAAGTGACAGGCTCACCTGCGGAACGGCGTTCCGCCGGCACCGAGACCATGCTGGACGTACTGCTGCGCTGGACACGGATCCGGCACCGCACGCCCGCGCGGGACATCGCCGACTACGACGGCGGGCAGCCGCTGCGGGTCGTCGGGTTCACGCAGAGCATCGGCGGGACGGTCAAGGTCTCGGTCGGCAAGGGCAGGCAGATCGCGCGGCTGAGGCAGGGCTACCTGCGGCTCGCCGCCGGTGAGCCGCCGCTCTGGAAAGACGCGCGGGGAGGCCGGAGCGCAACCCTGCAGGCGCCGTTCCGGCTGAAGCCCGCGGGTGGGGGAGTCCGGCTGGCGCCGAAGTTCGAGCGGTACGAACTCGTCACGGGCGCGGGGACGTACGACCTCGCGGTGCCCAAGAAGGACGGGGACCTGGTGCGGCACGCGTTGGGCGGTGGGGCGGGCCCTGGGTGAGCATGACGGACCCCAGTTCGCTCCTCGGGAGGCGGGGCGGCTTGTCCGCTCGGTGCACGATGACTTCACATTCCGTGGACCGCGAACGCGATGAACTGCGTCACCTCGCGGGCGGCGAAGTTGTCGTCGGAGACCAGGACGACGGTGCGGCGGCCGTCGGGGAGGCGGGGGCCGAGGGTGATGCCCTCGACGTTGTCGACCCGGGACAGTCCGGCTACGTCGGACAGGTCGGTCACGAGCGTCTTGCGGACCGGCTTGACGGGCGGCGCGGACGGGCCGGTGAGGGAGTCGCGGCCGAGGACATCGGTGCCGCCGCGCAGGTCGACGAGGTAGATCCGGGCCTTCCAGTTGTTGTCGGCGTAGATCGAGGCGCGCTCCAGGACCAGGAAGCGGTCGTGGCCGAGGGCCACGAGGTCGCTGACGCCGTTGGTGTCGGTGCTGCCTGCGGGGGTCGCGGCGAACAGAGGTTCCAGCGGGTAGGCGTACTGGGCCAGCGGCTGTCCGGTGCGGGTGTCGTGGACGGTGATGCGGGCGAGCGCGCCGTGCTCGGGGGTGGGGTCGTCGCCGTCCTGGTAGAGGGGGTCCTCCATGGCGGTGACGATCCGCCGGCCGTCCGGGGTGAAGGTGACTCCTTCCAGGGTCTGGTTCCTGCGGGGGCCGAACTCCTGGGAGTTCATGTGCAGTTGCGGGGGCAGCGGGAGCTGTCCGGTGTAGGCGCCGGTCGCGGTGGCGCGGCGGATCCAGGGGTCGCCGAGGAGGGCCGGGCCGTCGGAGGGGACGATGCGTTCGCCCTCACTCGTCCAGGCCAGGCTGCCGTCACGCGGGTCCACGGCGATGCCCTCCGGGTCGGGTGCGACGGTGGACGTGGCGGTCGAGGTGGGCGGGAAGGCGGTGCCGTCCGGGCGGAGCCAGGGGTGGGTGCCGGTGAGCTCGACGCCCTTGAGGGTGCCGTCGGAGAGGTCGACACGGGCGGTGTAGAAGCGGGCGGGGCCGGTCTGTGACCGGTCGTCGCTGATCACGTAGTACGTGCCGGTCCTCGCGTCGTAGCTGATGGCGGACAGCCCGCCGACGGTGGTGCCCTGGAAGGGCATGGCGTTCGGCAGCTCCTTCTCGCCGAGGAAGTCCAGTCGTATGCCGCTGTCGTGGGCGGCGGCGGCCGGGGCGCCGGCGAGGGCGGGAATCGCGGCCAGGACGACGGCGGTGGCGATGATCCGGGCGCGGGTGGCGCGGATGCTCATGGCGTCTCCAGGGTGAGCAGGCCCTGACGCGCGGCGGCGCCAGGCGAAGAAGGCGAGGGCGAGGAGGGTGAAGGCGTACGGGACGGCGAGGTTGCCCAGTCGGACGGCGAGGGGCTTGGCGGTGCCGAGGGCGGTCTGGAAGAGGCCTCAGGGGCGCAGGGCGGCGAGGACGACGGCGGCGCGGATGCTCAGGGTGTCTCCAGGGTGGTGGGCAGGCCGGGCGGGGACGCGGGCGCGGTACGGGACGCGCGCCGACGGCGCCAGGCGAAGAAGGCGAGGGCGAGCAGGGTGAAGGCGTACGGGATCGCGGAGACCAGCTGCGACGGAATGGCGAGGTTGCCGAGCTGGACGGCGAGCGCCTCGGCGGTGCCGAAGCCGAGGGCGGCGAGGAAGACGCCCCAGGGACGCAGGGCGCCGAGGAACACGGCGGCCAGGGCGATGTAGCCGCGGCCCGCGGTCATCCCGGTGACGAAGAAGGACACCGCGCCCATGCTCAGGAACACTCCGGCCGCTCCGGCCAGCGCGCCGCTGAGGGCGAGGGCGCGGAACTGGACCCGGTGGACGTGGATGCCGACCGAGCGGGCCGCCTCGGGATGCTCGCCCACCGCGCGCAGATGGAAGCCGAACCGGGCCCGGTACAGCAGCCAGGCCACCGCGGGGGCGGCGGCGAGGGCGGCCCACGTCAGCACGTTCTGCCCGCTGAGCACCGCGCCGAGACCGGGGACGTCCTCGATCAGGGGCAGCCGGACCGAGGGCAGCGCACCGCTGTGCAGCCGGCTGGTGCCGCCCTTGTCGCCGAGGAGCGCGTACACGGTGTACGCGGTCGCGCCCGCCGCCAGGAGGTTGAGGCCGATGCCCGCGATGATCGCGTCCGCCCCGAGGTACAGGTGCAGCACACCGAGCAGCAGCGCGAGCAGCGCGCCCCCGGCGATCCCACAGACGGCCCCCGCCCACACCGAGCCGCTGTACCCGGCGACCAGCGCACCCGTACAGGCGGCGGTCAGCATCGAGCCCTCCAGCGCGATGTTGGGCACTCCGGCCCGCTCGGCCAGCAGACCGCCGAGGGCGGCGAGGACGTACGGCGTGGACACACCGAGGATCGCCGCGAGGAATCCGGTGCTGAGCACGACGTCGAGGACGGGGCCCATCAGCGGGCCTCCCTTCGGGCGAGGTACCGCTTGACGAGTTCGGGCAGCGCCCGGGCGGTCACGAGCAGCACGATGACCGCCTGGATGATGGTCACGGCCTCGGAGCCGACGTCGGTCTGCTGCTCCATCACATCGCCGCCAACGCGCAGATACGAGTAGAGGAGCGCGGCGGCGACCACGCCGATGGGGTTGTTGCGGCCCAGCAGGGCGACGACGATGCCCTCGAAGGCCAGGCCGCCGGCCATGTCGGGCTGGAGCCCGCCGTAGACACCGAGGGCGAGATGCGCCCCGGCGAGACCGGCCAGCGCGCCGCCGATGACGAAGCTCCACTCGATGGTGCGCGGCACGTCGAGGCCGCCGTACCGGGCGAAGTCCGGGTTGGAGCCGGTGATCCGGATGCGGTAGCCGAGCGGAGTCCTGGCGAGCAGGAACCAGACGGCCGCGGCCACCGCGAGCATCCCGAACAGGCCGATGTTCGCCTGGTCCAGCGGGACACCGAAGAAGTCCGAGAGCAACGGCAGCGCCGAGTCCGGCCGCACCGGGGCGGACTGTACGGCACTGCTGTCGGGCGCCTTGATGTGGTCGGTGAGCAGATAGTCGAAGACGCGTACGACGACGGCGTTCAACATCAGGGTCGCCACGATCTCGTTGGCGCCGAGGCGGGCCTTCATCACCCCCGGCACCGCGCCCAGCGCGCCCCCGGCGAGGGCGGCGACGGCGAGCGGTACCAGCAAGGCGGCGACGGGCGGCAGGTGCAGGTGGATCGCCACCAGGGCGCTCGCCAGGGCACCGGCGTACACCTGGCCCTCCGCGCCGAGGCTGATCTGCCGGGCCCGGAAGGGGATCGACACGGACAGGCCGAGCAGCGCCAGGGTGGTGGCGTCGGCGAGCCAGCGGCCGATCCGGGGGGTCCGCTCCAGTGGGCCGGTGAGCAGGGCGTTCAGCGCACCGGTGGCGTCCTTGCCGGTGGCGAGGACCACCAGGAAGGCGATCAGGACGGCGACGGCGACGGTGAGCACGGTCATCGTCAGCTCGACGACCGCCGTACGGCGCCGGGTGGCCAGGAAATCCCGGCGCCCCTGTGTCTCGGGCCGCCCCTGCCGTTCGGCGTCCGCTCCGGGTTCCAGGATGGAGGTCATCGGACACCTGCCGTGATCCGCTCGTCCGGATGCCGCTCCACACCGAGCATGTACAGACCGGTGGCCTCCTCGGTGAGACCGGTCGGGTCGTCGAAGCGGGCGACGAGACGGCCGTCCTTGATGACCAGCAACCGGTCGGAGAGCGCGAGCAGTTCACCGAGGTCGGCGGAGACCAGCAGCACCGCGGCGCCCGCGTCCCGGGCCTCGACGAGCCGCTCGTACATGAACTGCATGGCGCCGATGTCGACGCCCCGGGTCAGCTGGGCGGCGAGCAACAGGCGTGGCCGGGCGGACAGTTCGCGGGCGACGACGACCTTCTGCAGGTTGCCGCCGGACAGTGAGCCGGCCGTCGCGTCGGGATGCGGGGCGCGGATCGCGTACCGGCCGATCAGGTCCTCGGCGAGTTCACGGACGCGGCGGGTGCGCAGGACGCCGCGGCGGGCGACGGGGGGCCGGTCGTGGCGGTCGACGATCAGGTTGTCGGCGATGGAGCGGTCCAGGGCCGCCCCGTTGGACAGCCGGTCCTCGGGCACGTGGGCGACCCCGGCCCGGCGGTGACCCGCCGCGTCGAGATGGGTGACGTCGGTGCCGTCCACGGTGACCGATCCGGCGGTGGGCCGGCGCAGTCCGGCGAGGAGTTCGACGAGTTCGGTCTGGCCGTTGCCCTCGACCCCCGCGAGCCCGACGATCTCACCGGCCGCGATGTCGAGGGACACGTCGTGCACCGAGGGGCCGGAGAGTCCTCGTACCCGCAGCACCCCCGCTCCGGGGCGCGCCGGGGGCTTCGGCACGTCGAGGGACATCTCCCGGCCGACCATCATGGACGCGAGCTGCGCCGGGGTCGCCTCCTCGGTGCGTACGGTCGCGATCATCGACCCGGCGCGCATGACGGTGACGCGGTCGCTGATCTCCCGCACCTCCTTGAGCTTGTGCGAGATGAACAGCACGGTCATGCCCGAGTCGCGCAGCCTGCGGACCGCGCTGAACAGGTCGTTGGTCTCCTGGGGGGTGAGTACGGCGGTGGGCTCGTCGAGGATGAGGATGCGGGCGCCGCGGTGCAGGGCCTTGAGGATCTCGGCGCGCTGGCGCATCCCCACCGACACGGCGTCGACCCTGGCCTCCGGGTCGACGGCGAGCCCCGCCTCCTCGGCCAGCGCGGCGGTGCGTTCGGCGGCGGCCACGCGGTCGACGCGGGCCGCCCGGCCCGGTTCGACGCCGAGGACGACGTTCTCGGCGATGGTGAACGACGGCACCAACATGAGGTTCTGGTGGACCATCCCGACACCGAGGGCGATGGCGTCCTGGGGCCGGGAGAACCTGACCGGCCTGCCGTGCACGCTGAGTTGCCCGGCCGACGGCTGTTCGAGCCCGTACAGCAGCTTCATCAGGGTGGACTTGCCGGCGCCGTTCTGCCCGACGATCGCCCTGATCTCGCCGACGGGCACCGACAGGTCGACGTCGATCACGGCGCGCGTGCCGTTGGGGTAGGTCTTGCCCAGACCCGTGGCCGCCAGGGCGGGCGGGGCTGACGGGGCCTGTTCCGCGGCCCGGTGCACGGTCGCGTCGGTTTCCTCGATGGGTTCCACCAGTGTTCCTCGGAGGTCAGAAGGCCGAAGGGACCTTGACGGCACCGGACTTGACCTTCGCGGCCTGCGCCTCCAGTTCGGCGCGTACGGCGGCGGGGACGAGCTTGTCGAAGTTGGCGTTGTCCACGTAACCCACGCCGTCCTCGGCCAGGCCAACCGCGGCGGGTTTCCCGTAGGCGAGCGTGCCCGCCTTGTTCGCCTTGGCCGCCAGGTAGAGGGCGTTGCCGGCGTTCTTGAGGATGGAGGTGACGACGGTCTCCCGCTGTGCGGGGTCGGTGAGCGTCTTGTACTGGTCGGAGTCGACGCCGAAGGCGTACCGCTTGGCGGCGACGGCCGACTCGAACACGCCGAGCCCGGAGGATCCGGCGACGGGCCACACCAGTTCGGCGCCCTGCCCGTACATCGCCGAGGCGATCTGCTTGCCCTTCGCCGGGTCGCCGAACGGGTTGTCGCCGCCGACGTACTGCACGAGGACACCGGTCGACGGATTTCCGCCCGCCGCCTTGAAACCTGCCTTGAAGCCGACGACGAAGTCCTCGATCACCGGAATCTGCACTCCGCCGATCACGCCCACCTTCCCGTTTCCGGCGCTGCCGGGAAGGGAGTTGGCGGCGACGAGTTTGTCGGCGAGGAATCCGGCGAGATAAGCGGCCTCGTTCTGCTTGAAGGTGACCGAGTAGACGTTCGCGCACTTGTTGGAACAGCCGCTCTCGCCCGTGTAGTCGACGGAGCCGTCGAAGAGCCAGAACTTCTTGTCCGGGTATTCCGGGGCCAGTTTGGAGACGAAGCCGACGGTGTCGACGGTGCCCGCGGCGAGCACGTCGTAGTCGTCACCTGCGGCGGCGTCCTCGAAGCCGGAGGCCCACTTGGTGCGGTCGCTGCCCAGCTCGACGACCTTCAGGCTGTAACCGAGGTCCTTCTCGGTCTTCTTCAGGCCCACGTACGCGGAGTCGAAGAAGGAGCGGTCGCCGAGGTTTCCGTTGATGACGAACTTGATTCTCGGCTTGCCGGACTTCCCTGCCTCGGAAGAGCCGGAGTCGGTCGAGGCACCGCATGCGGCGAGGGTGAGGGAGAGCGCCGCGACGCCTCCCAGGATTCTGATCTTGTTCATCTTCCGGATTGCCTTTCTCTACGGGGATTGTTCTTATCCATTGGCCGAAAGCTATGCAATGCAAAACGTTTTGGCTATGGGTGTTTGTGCTCTCTCGCGTTAGGAGTTTGTTTCCGGGAGCAGTGCGGTGGCCGCGATGGTGACGGCCCGGTCGAAGTCGGTCTCCCGCTCGGCCGGGGTGAGCGCCTCAGGGTGGCGCACGTGGTCGGTGACGGTCAGGACGGCGAGCGCCTGGCCGCCCTCGGCGGCGGCGGTCGCGTACAGGCCCGCGGCCTCCATCTCGACGGCCAGGGTCCCGTGTGCTTCCAGCCGCTCGAACAGCGCCGGACGCTCCAGATAGAAGTGGTCGGTGGTGAACACCGGCCCGATGTGCGTGCGCACTCCGGCTCCACCTTCGCTCTCGGCGGCCCGTGCGGCCGACGCGGCCAGGCCGAAGGAGGCGGCGTGACTGAGGTGCACTCCGTCCATACGTCGGCTTCCCATCGCCGAGTCGGTGTGGGCGGCGGTGGCCACGACTACGTCTCGCAGCCCCACCGAGGCGGGCAGGGCCCCCGCGGTGCCCACCCGCACGATGCGGCGTACACCGTAGAAACGGAACAGCTCGGTCGCGTAGATCGTGACGGACGGCATGCCCATACCGGAGGCCAGCACGGACAGCGGCGCCCCTCGGTACGTTCCGGTGTAGCCCTCGATGCCGCGCACGTCGGTGACCAGCCGGGCGTCCTGGAGGATCGTTTCCGCGATGCGGCGGGCCCGGCGCGGGTCACCGGGCATCAGCACGTCCGGCGCGAAGTCGCCGGGGGCGGCCGAGATGTGGGCGGTGACCATCAGGCAACCTCCTCTGCTTCTGCCTCTGCGTCTGCCTCTGCCGGGGTGCCGGCCAGCCAGCGGACCAGCCGGTCCCACAGCTCGGGGTAGCCCTCCCACTCCAGGAAGGCGGGCGGGGCCCAGTGCGGCGCCAGGTCGGACGTGAAGGCCGCCGACCTGCCCGCGCCGTATCCGCCCACCGCCAGCAGCGGCTGCCCCGCGCACTCGACGAGCAGGTCCGCGCCGTCCCGTACCGCCACCTCGTTGAGGCCGAGCAGTTCCGGCCAGGTCGCGTCCAGCCCGTCGACCACCGGGTGCCGGGCGAGGACGCGGGGTGCCGCCCCGGCGGGCAGTTCCACCCGGTCGTCCCGGTCGTGCAGGGTGACCGGCAGCGCGGCGGCCAGCGGGGTGCGGCCCCAGCGGGCCTTGGCGTCGATGCCGGTGAAGGTGAGGTAGCCGCCCACCATCAGCAGCCCGCCGCCACGCTCGACGTATCCCCGGAGCAGTTCCGTGCGGTCCGGCGCGGGGACGGAGTGGGCGAAGGTCTGCGGGGTGAGCTGGAAGCTGTTGGCCCCGACATCGCTGATCACGACGACGTCGTAGGCCTCCAGGCCCTCGGCGGTGGCGGGCACTCTGCTCGCTATCTCGTGCGCCGGGACGTACGTCACCGTGTGGCCGCGGTCGCGCAGCGCGTCGAGGAAGACCTGGGCGCCCTCGACGTACTCGGAGGTGAAGAAGGAGTCGAACCCCTTCTGGTGGACGGAGTGGGTGAACCAGGACTCACCCACGACGAGGACATGGGGCATCGCTGCACGGCCTTTCAATGAGGTGTGGGGTGTTGAGGGGGTGGGGTGGTGGTGCCCCCGGTCAGGGAGCCGGCCGCACGGGCGCCGTACTGGCGCGGACCTTCAGCCGGACCGGCAGGATGTGCCGGGACGCGGGGGGCACCTCGTCGCGGTGGACGTAGCTCAGGAGCTGGGCGCCGGCGGTGCGGCCGACGTCGTAGGCGGGCTGGTGGACGGTGGTGAGGCGGGGGTGGACCCGGGAGGCGAGCATGATGTCGTCGAAGCCCGCCACCGAGACGTCGTCGGGGACGCGCAGGCCCGCGTCCTCCAGGGCGGCGATCGCGCCGAGCGCCATCAGGTCGTTGGCGGCGAACACCGCGGTGAAGCGACGCGGGCCGCCGCCTTCCAGGGCCGTGGCGACCAGGTCGTAGCCGGACCGCTCGACGAACGCGCCCTCGACCTCGGTGACGCCCGCGTCGCCGAACGCCTCCCGGAAACCGGCGATCCGCTCCAGGCTGCTGACCAGGTCCACCGGCCCGCTGATCGCCAGCACCCGGCGGTGGCCCAGCTCCCGCAGATGCTCCCCGATCAGCCGGCCGCCCGCGCGGTGGTCGGCGGTGACCAGGATGGTCTGCTCCAGCAGCCCGGGGACGACCTCGTCGGCCAGGGCGATGGGGAACCGCCCGAGCAGCGACGCCAGCCGGCCCCGGGAGGGCGGTGAGCCGGAGGCGTACACCATGCCGTCGATGAAACGGCCGCGGAGCATCTCCAGATAGCGGTCCTCGCGGTCCGGGTCGAACTCGGTGTTGCACAGGATGACCCCGTAGCCCAGGTCGTGGGCCGCGTCGTCGACGCCCTTGGCGAGTTCGGCGAAGAACTGGTTGGTGATGTCGGGCACCAGCAGCCCTATGACGTTGGTCGAACCGGCCTGGAGGTTGCGGGCCGTGGACGCCGGGACATAGCCCAGCCGGCTGACGACGGAGCGGACCCGCTCGGCGGTCTCCTCCGCGACCGGCCGGTTGCCGCTCAGCACATGGGACACCGTGGTCGGGCTGACCCGGGCGGCGGCCGCCACGTCCTTGATCGACGCGGGCCGCCGCAGCCGGCGGCGGCCCGGCTCCTCGTCCCGCTCACGGGTCATAGTGCTGCACCGCCCTGCCGTGCGAGGTGTCGAGGAGCGCGGGCACACGTGCCTCGATCTCCGCCAGCAGCGCCGGCAGGTCCACCGTCAGCAACCGGCCGTCCCGCACCACGACCCGCCCGTCGACCACGACCGTGCGCACATCACTCGCCCGGGCGCTGTAGACCAGGGCCGCAACCGGGTCGTGCACCGGCCGGCAGTGCGCTCCGCCCAGGTCGACCAGCACGATGTCCGCGGCCCGGCCCGCCTCCAGGACGCCGATCCGGTCCCCGAGACCCAGTGCCCGGGCCCCGCCGCGCGTGGCCAGCCGGACCGTGTCGGACACCGTCATCCAGGTGGCGTCCCGTTCGGCCTGCTTCTGGGTGAGCGCGATCAGCCGCATCGCCTCCCACACGTCCAGCGTGTTGTGCCCGGCGGCCCCGTCCGTCCCGGCCCCGACGGCGACACCGGCGTCCAGCAGGCTCCGCACCGGAGTGAGCGGATGCAGGGCGTGCTTCAGATACACCTTCGGACAGCAGGCCACGCCCGTACGGTCCCGGTGCGCCGCCAGCGTCGGCAGGTCGTCCGGGACGATGCCGCACCCGTGCGCGATCAGCGCGCCCGCGTCCAGCACCCCGGTCCGCTCCAGCACCGTGATCGGAGTGATGCCGCGCCGGGCGAGACTCGACTCGGTCTGCTCCAGGTGCTCGGCCGCGTGGATGTGGATACGTAGGCCCGCCTCCCGGGCCAGCTCCGCGAGCCGGACCAGGTCCGCGTCGTCGACGGTGTAAGGCGCATGCGGGCCCAGCGAGGCCGTGACCCGTCCGTCGCCCATGCCGTGCAGGGCTACGGCTGTCTCGGCGCTCTCCTCCAGGGCCGCGCGGCCCCGGCTGCTGAAGAAGGTCGGCGCGATGTCGGCCCGGATCCCGGTGCGTACGACGGCGTCGGCGATCCGCTCGGCGTGGAAGTAGTGGTCGGCTAACGTGGTCACCCCGCTGAGCAGCATCTCCGCACAGGCCAGCTCTGCGCCGAGGCCGATGTCGGCCGGGGTGAGGTTGACCTCCATGGGCCACACCCGCTCGTTGAACCAGGCCTCCACGCTCACGTCCTCGGCGGCGCCGCGCATCAGCGTCATCGGGCCGTGCGTGTGGGCGTTCACCAGCCCGGGCACGGCGAGCAGTCCCGTACCGTCCACGGTCTCCGCCCCGGTCGCCTCGGGTCCGGACCCCGCCGGGCCCAGCCAGGCGATCAGTCCGTCCTCGACCAGGATGTCCTGGTCCCTCTCCACTCGGCAGGGGCCCTGCTCGGGCGTCACGAGCACCGAGCAGGACGTCACGATCAGTCGGCGCGTCATGAGGATCCTTCCGTTCGAACCGGACGTTAAGGATCCAAAACGTTTTGCACAACCCCTGCCCCCGGAGTCCTCAGCGTCCAGGGGCAGCGAGGTCGGGAGCCGCGGGGATGCTGTCGATCGGATCGCGCAGAGCTAGGTCGGACTGGGTCTCCCGCCATCGCGTCAATGTACGGCGGCCGTCTTCAAAGTGAACGATCAAATTCTTTGCACCTGCACGGTCGTTTGATGCCCCGATCTTGGAACTTCCCTGGGACTTCGACTGAGCCTTCCTTGCCATGATCCTCAATCGCCAAGTGATTGTGATCGGTTCGTCAAGTGCTCAGGGGTGGGCTGTGGAGACTTCGGGGGGTAGACGTGTGCGGTCGTCGCGTACGGCGTGGTTGGCCGCGTTCGTCTTGTTGATCCAGCCTGTCGCGATGGCCGCTGCGTATACGGCCGTTGCTGACGGGCAGGACAGTGGTTCCACCGGTACGACGTCCCTCTCACCGGAGGCGGCGGCCGCGCAGAAGGCTGCGGCGAGTGGTTCTGCGGTCGAGGTCCCGGACGACCGTACGGAGTACACGACGACGTACGCCAATCCGGACGGCACCACGTTCACCGTGGACCAGTCCACCGTGCCGGTGCGGGTGCACCAGGGCGACGGATCGTGGGTGTCGCCGGATGCGACCCTGGAGGTCCGGTCGGACGGGACGGTCGGCCCGAAGGCGGCCGTGGTGGATCTGGCGTTCTCCGGTGGCGGCGACGGTTCGGGGCTGGTGGACATCGCCCGGGGCGGCAAGTCGTTGCGGTTGGGCTGGCCGGGGACGCTGCCGAAGCCGACGCTGGACGGGTCGAGTGCGGTCTACGCCGATGTGCTGCCCGGTGTGGACCTGCGGATGACGGCGACGGCCGAGGGCTTCCGAGAGCTGCTCGTGGTGAAGACCCCGCAGGCGGCGACCGATCCGGAGCTGAAGAAGGTCGCCTTCTCGCTGCGGTCGGACGGGCTGACGGTGGCGCCGACGAGCGGCGGCGGGATGACCGCCGTGGACGACGACGCGCGCCCGGTCTTCTCCGCTCCGGCTGCGCTGATGTGGGACTCGCAGGGTGACGCGACCACATCCGGCTCGTCCACCCAGTTGGTTCGGACGGCCGCGGTCACGCAGGCGAGCGACCCGTCGCCGTCGGCCACCACGGACCCCTCCGCCGGGGCGTCGGCGGACGGTACCGCGGGGCCGGGTGACGGTGACGCATCGGCGGTGCTGCCGGTCCAGGTCGGCACGGATTCGCTGGCGGTGGTGCCGGACGCGGACATGCTGGCGAACAGCGACAGCAGCGCCTACCCCCTCTACATCGACCCCAGTGTCGGCCTGGACCAGACGGCTCACACGTATCTGCGCTCGGACGGCGTCAGCGACTTCAACTGGGACAACGGCAGCGACAACGAGGGCAAGGGCACGGGCCACTGCTCTTCGTGGAACGGCTATTACTGCGGTCCGGGCTACACAGAGCGGCTGTACTTCCAGTTCTCGCCGAGCAGCCTGGCGGGCAAGAAGGTGCTGTCGGCCACCTTCCGGGCGACCGAGAGCTGGTCGTTCACCTGTGACGCGAGCTGGGTCGACCTGGATCGCACCAGCAACATCTCGTCGTCCACGACATGGTCGACCCGCCCCTCGTATCTGGGCATGATGGCGAGCCGTGACGTCTCGGCGGGCCGCAGTTCCCTGTGTGATCCTTCGCAGCCGCCGGCGCCGATCGAGTTCAGCGGTTCGAGCCTGACCTCGGCTGTGGGGGACCTGGCGGCGGGGAAGTTCTCCCGGTTGACGCTGCTGCTGAAGGCGCGGGACGAGACGGACACCAGCGCCTGGAAGCGGTTCAGGAACGACGCGGTCCTGTCGGTCACGTACGTGGGGCTCCCGGCGGTGCCGACCAAGGCGGGCATCGTCGAGGGCAGCGGTATCAGCTGCGACGCCGACTCCGGCGACCCGGACGTGATCACGGATCCCACACCCAGCCTGACCGCCACGGTGTGGACGGCGACCGGCGGTGGCAGCGGAGCGAGTCTGCGCGCGCATTACTACATCCAGCGGAAGAACAGCGACGGCACCTGGTCGGTGGCGACCGAGCCGGTGCGGCCCACGAGCGGGTACGTCGGCAACGGAACAGTGCTCACCTACCCGTCGCCGATCACACTGACCGAGGGACCGCTGTACCGGCTGGCTGTGTTCAGCCGCTCGTACTACAACAGCGGCGACGACTATCTGGAGTCGCACAGCACGGTGACCACCAAGGACTGGTGTTACTTCAAGGTCGACACCACCGCTCCCAAGGCCCCGACGATCACCTTCGGCAGCCCGTACTCCGAGTGCACGGCCAACGCGTGCGACCCCGCCGGCGGCCCCGGGACTCCCGGCCAGTTCACTTTCTCGCCTGCCTCCGGGGACACCGACACCGCCTACGAGTACAAGCTCGCGAGCTCCTCCTCCTGGTCTGCGCCGATCCCCGGCAACAAGTTCCCCGTGGGGATCACCCCGCAGGTGGCGGGCACCCAGCAGCTTCAGGTCCGGGCGCAGGACAGCGCCGGACGCTGGGGTGCGAAGACCATCGTGAAGTTCAACGTGGCCGCGGGACAGACGGCGATCGGCCGCTGGCACTTCGACGACGCGGCTCCGGGCTCAGGCGTGACCACGGCCGCGGACACGGCGACCGAGGGCAGCACCCGTCACCCGGCGACGCTGTACACCGGCGGCGCCGGCTGGTCCTCACTCGCACGCCGAGGCGACAGCGACCGATCCTTGTGGCTGAACGACACTTCCGACACCACGCGCCAGGCCGGGTACGCGGCCACCGCCGCTCCGGTGGTCAACACCCAGTCGTCCTTCACCGTCTCGGCCTGGGCCTATCTCACGGACGAGTCCGACTTCCGCACGGTGCTGTCGGAGACGGGCAGTGACGGCTCCGGGTTCTCCCTGTACTACTCGCCGAGCGTCCAGCGGTGGGTGTTCCTGTGGAACTGGTACGAGAACGGGGTGCGCAAGTACCTCGGCGCGAACGCGGACACGGTAGGCGCACCGATGAAGGTGTGGACGCACCTGACCGGCGTGTACAACTCCAAGGACCGCACCATCTCCCTGTACGTCAACGGCCGCCTGCAGGGCTCGCCGGTAGCGCTGCCCACCACATCGGATGCCACGATCAGCGACGGCACCCTGCAGTTCGGCCGGGCCACTTCCACCCCTGGCACCTACGCGAACTACTGGCGGGGCCGTATCGACGAAGTGGCCGTCTGGCAGCGGAACCTGGCGGACGAAGAGAACGCGATCGCCACCGAGGACCAGCTCCTCGACTCCACCGGCGCGCCGGGTGTGGAGCTGATGGGCGCCTGGAACCCGGACGGAGCCGGCGGCACCACGCTGGGGGACACCACCTCCGGATACGGCCGCACCCTCACGCTGTCCGGCGGTGCCTCGCTCGACGGCCAGGCACTTGTCCTGAACGGAACGGACGGCGCCGCCACGGCCCCCGGCCCGGTGCTCGACGACACGGCCTCGTTCACAGCCACCACCTTGGTGGACGTCGACAGCACTGCCCTGCTCGGCAAACCCACGGGCTATACGGCCCAGGTCCTGGGCCAACGCAGTGCGGACGGCTCTGCCTGGGGCTTCTGGTACCAGCTGACCGGAACCGACACCGATCCGGACACGGACACGACGATCCCGGTCGGCAAGTGGTACTTCGGCCGGCTCGGCACCGACGGAAGTTTCGACGGGGTGGTCTCCGACGAGGCCGCGGAACTCGGCAGCCCGGTCCGGCTGACCGGCACGTACGACGCCCCGTCCGGCACGATCCACTTCTACCTGGGGCCCGACGAGAACGGCGCCGACGCCACCCATCCCTACACGGCGGTGCCGGGGTCCGGTGTCTTCGCCGCCGGTGAGGGATACGTCGGCGGAACGTGGGGCCACTACCTGCCCGGAAAGATCACCGACATCCGGCTCTGGGCGGGCGCGATGGCCGACCAGCAGGTCACCGACACCATCGGTGACTGACCCAAGAACCTCAAGTCCCCTTGCTCATCGAATCATTGGCGTCCAGAAGCGGCCGGCAGCGGTCCTGGGACGTGTACACGGCAGACGACGTCCCACAGCTTGCTCGCATGGAGGTCCGGTCATGAGTTCCGGCATGAATGCCCGCTGGATGCGCAGTGCCCTGATGCGGGGTGTGCCGCTGCCGCGACGGTCATCGGTACCGGAACGCCGGCACGTACGCCGTGGCCGGGCCCCGGTCGTCGCCGTACTGAGCATGGCACTGGCCGCTTCGGTGGGGCTGGCGGCACCGGCGGCTCATGCGAGCGGTGGGGGCCTCGGCAAGCCGGCGCTGCCCAGGCAGCGGGAAGACGAGGTGCAGGCACACACGGGCCTGGGGGCCAAGAAGGCACGGGAACAGGTCGCGAGAGCCAAGGCCGCCAACGCGGCCCAGGCCAGACGGGCGCACGCGCAGCAGCATGCCGCCTGGCCCACCGCCGCCACGGCCTCCGGGCAGATACCGGGACGGGGCATGGCCACGGTCACGGTGGGAGGCCTGCCGGTCGCTGTCGGACCCGGGCCGGGAGCCACCTCCGCCACGGGCCGGGTGCAGGTGCGGGTTCTCGGTCAACAGCAGGCCCGGGCAGCGGGCATCAAAGGCGTGCTGCTGACGGCCTCGGCCACCGAAGCGGGCACCGCTCAAGTAAGCGTCGACTACTCGGCGTTCGCCTCCGCCATCGGTGGCGACTGGTCCGGACGCCTGCAGCTGGTCCAGCTTCCTGCCTGCGCACTGACCACCCCGCAGAAAGCCGCCTGCCGCGAGCAGACGCCGCTCGGCTCGCACAACAGCATCGGCGAACAAACGCTGACCGCCAAGGTCGGTCTCGGCGAGGCAAACCGCGGCGGGGCCTCGCCACGGGCCTCACGCTCGATACAGCGTGCCGCCCTGACGGCCGCCGACATGACCTCCTCGGCCACGGTGCTGGCCGCGACCGCCACATCCGGGGAGTCCGCGTCCGGCGCCGGCAACTACGCCGCCAGCAAGCTGTCGACCTCCTCCAGCTGGGAGGCCGGCGGCTCATCGGGAGCCTTCAGCTGGTCGTACCCCATGGCCGCACCGCCCGCCGCCGCGGGCCCGTCACCCGATCTGTCCCTGTCGTACGACTCCGGAAGCATCGACGGCAGAACGGCGTCGACCAACAACCAGGGAAGCCAAGTCGGTGAGGGCTTCGAAGACCCGGCGTCCTCCTACGTCGAGCGCTCCTACGCCTCCTGCGACGACGACGGCGAGAGCGGCAAGTACGACCAGTGCTGGAAGTACGACAACGCCTCGCTCGTGCTGAACGGCAAGTCCACCGAACTGGTCAAGGACGACACCACCGGCGTCTGGCACCTGAAGGACGACGACGCCTCGACCGTCACCCACTCCACCGGCGCCGACAACGGCGACAACGACGGCGAGTACTGGACCGTCACCACCGGCGACGGCACCAAGTACGTCTTCGGCCTCAACAAGCTGCCCGGAGCGGACACCCAGCGCACCAACTCCGTATGGACCGTCCCGGTGTTCGGCAACAACTCCGGCGAGCCCGGCTACGGCCAGGGCTCCACTTTCGCCGACCGGGCGCTGACCCAGGCCTGGCGATGGAACCTGGACTACGTCGTGGACCCGCACGGCAACGCGATGTCGTACTGGTACACCGCGGAGACCAACTACTACGGCAAGAACGGAGCGTCGACCGGCACGGCCCAGTACACGCGGGGCGGCTATCTCACCAAGATCCTCTACGGGCAGAACAAGGACACCCTGTTCACCGGCACCGCCTCGGACGAGATCCTCTTCGGCTATGACGAGCGGTGCACCGCCTCCGACTGCTCCTCGCTGACCTCGTCCACCGCGTCCAGCTGGCCCGACGTTCCGTTCGACTCGATCTGCGCGTCGGGCGCGGACTGCAAGGCCTCCGGCCCGGACTTCTTCACCCGCAAGCGCCTGACCGGTATCGACACCTACGCGTGGTCGGCCGCGTCCAGCGCCTACACGGCCGTCGACTCCTGGGCTCTCACACAGCAGTTCCTGGACCCCGGCGACATCGGCAACAGCACCGATCAGAGCCTGGTCCTGAGCAGCATCCGGCACACCGGTAAGAACGGCACAGCCATCTCCCTGGATCCGGTGACGTTCACCTACCAGATGCGGCCGAACCGAGTCGACTCCTCCACCGACAACGTCCTGCCGCTGAACCGCCCCCGCATCCAGACGATCACCTCCGAGACGGGCGCCGTCACCACCGTCACCCTGTCGAACCCGGAGTGCGTACGCGGCTCGAACATGCCGTCGTCCGAGGACAACGACACGATGAGCTGCTACCCGGTCTACTGGCACGTCAACGGCGCGACCGAGGCCACCCTGGACTGGTTCAACAAGTACCGGGTGCTGGACGTCATCACCTCCGACCCCAGCGGTCTCGGTGAGACGATGGAGAACCACTACACCTACTCCGGCCCGGCCTGGCACTACGCCAACGACCCGCTGACCCCGGCCAAGGAACGCACCTGGTCCGACTGGCGCGGCTACCGCACGGTCACCTCCCTCGCGGGCGCTGCCGGCGAGACGCAGTCCAAGACCGTGACGCTCTACCTGCAGGGCATGGACGGCGACAGGCAGAAGGACGGCACGACCCCTTCGGTCTCCGTCCCCGGTATCGGCTTCACCGGCCTGAGCGTCGCCGACCAGACCGACAGCGACCGCTTCTCCGGCTTCACCCGTGAGCAGATCACCTACAACGGCTCCACGCCGGTGACCGTCACCGTCAACGACCCGTGGTCCAGCCGTACGGCCAGCCAGCAGAAGTCGTATGCCGACATCGAGGCCTACTTCACCGGCACCTACAAGACCCAGACCTCGACCTACCTGACCGCCGGCTCCGACTGGCGCACCCGCACCGTGACGACCAGCTTCGACAGCTACGGCATGCCCAGCACGGTCTACGACGCCGGCGACACGGCCGTCACCGGGGACGAGACCTGCACCCGTACCTGGTACGCCCGCAACGACAGTGCGGGCATCAACTCCCTGGTCTCGCGCACCCGCGTCGTGGGCCGCGCCTGCTCCACCGCTGAGACCGACCTCAGCCTGCCGACTTCATCCGCCACCCGCGGGGACGTGCTGTCCGACGCCGCCACGGTCTACGACGACGCCAACGCCACGGCCTGGACCGCCTCGCAGACGCCGAGCCTGGGCGATGCGACCTGGACCGGACGCGCCTCCGCCTACCCCGCCACGGCCACCGGCGGCGAGCGGTACCCGACCTCCTGGCAGACCGTCGCCAAGACGGGTTACGACGCCCTGGGCCGACCGACCAGCGTGACCGACGCGGCGGGCAATCCGACCACGACCGCCTACACCCCCACGACCACGGGTCCGCTCACCAAGATCGCGGTCACCAACGCCAAGACCCAGAAGAGCTACACCTACCTGGACTACGCCCGTGGCACGACGGTGAAGTCCTACGACGTCAACAACAAGCTGACCGAGTCCACGTACGACGCCCTGGGCCGCGTGAGCGCCACCTGGCTGCCCAACCACCTGCGCTCCGCCGGATACGGCGCCAACTACACCTACGCCTACTCCGTCAGCAACAGCGCCACACCCTGGTCCTCCACCTCCACCATCCGCGCCGAAGGCGTCTACAACACCAGCTACACGATCTACGACTCGCTGCTGCGTCCGCTCCAGACCCAGTCCCCGACCGCGAACGGCGGCCGGCTGCTCACCGACACCCGCTACGACAGCCGCGGACTGGCCTACGAGACCTACGCCGACGTCTTCGACTCCTCCGCCACTCCCACCGGTGCCTACGCGCGGGCCAAATACGGCGGCGCCCCGAAGCAGACCGACACCGTTTTCGACGGCGCCGAACGCCCGACCAGTAGCACCTTCTACATCTACGGCGTCAAGAAGTGGTCCACCAGCACCAGCTACACCGGGGACTCCACCGCCACCACCGCTCCCGCGGGCGGCTCGGCCGTCCGCACCGTCACCGACGCCCTCGGCCGCACCACGGAACGCCGCGACTACGCCGGCACGGATCCGGCGGACACCGCCTACGGCGCGGGTGTCGGTACCACGTACACCTCCACCAAGTACGGCTACACACGTGACGGCAAGCCGGACACCGTCACCGGCCCCGACGGAGCCAAGTGGTCATACACCTATGACCTGTTCGGCCGTCAGATCACGGCGACCGACCCCGACATGGGGAAGACCGACAGCACCTACACCGCCCTGGACCAGATCGCCACCAGCACGGACCACCGCAACACCACCCTCCTGTACGGCTACGACGAACTCGGCCGTAAGACCGACGAGTGGCAGAGCTCCAAGACCGACGCCGACAAACTCGCCCACTGGGCCTACGACACCCTGGCCAAGGGTCAGTTGGACTCCGCCACCCGTTACGTGGGCGGCGTGTCCGGCACGGCCTACACGAAGAAGGTCACCGCCTACGACAGCCTGAACCGGCCGACCACCACCCAGCTCGTCCTGCCGTCCGCCGATCCGCTGGTCAGCTCGGGCGCTGTCGCATCCACGCTGAGTTTCTCGACCTACTTCAACCTCGACGGCACCCAGCAGTACCTCTCCGAGCCCGCGGCCGGCGGCCTCGCCGCCGAGAAGGTCAGCTACAACTACAACGCGGTCGGTCTGCCCACCTCGGTCAGCGGCACCAGCGGTTACCTCCTCGGCGCGGCCTACTCCGAACTCGGCCAGACGGACCAGCTCACCCTGGGCACCTCCGCGGCCGAGGGCACCAAGAAGGCCTACATCACCAACACGTGGGAGGAAGGCACCGACCGACTCAAGCAGTCTGCGGTCACCGACCAGACCCACGGCTACGAACTGCAGGAGCTGAACTACGGCTACGACGACGCCGGCAACGTCACCTCCATCGCCGACCCCACCACCCTCGGCGGTACCGGCAAAGCCGACGACCAGTGCTTCACCTACGACGGCCACCAACGCCTGACCGAGGCCTGGACCCCGTCCACCGCCGACTGCTCCGCCTCCGGCCGCACCACCGCCAACCTCGGCGGAGCCGCCCCGTACTGGACCTCGTACTCCTACACCGACGGCGGCCTGCGCTCCACCGAAACCACCCACACCGCGGCCGGTGACACGGCCAAGACGTACTGCTACGGCGACCCCGCCCACCCGCACGGCCTGACCGCCACCACCACGGCAGCCTCCTGCACCGGAGTGACTGCCGCTTACGCCTACGACGCGACCGGCGACACCACCACCCGCCCCAACGGCACCGACACCCAGGGCCTCACCTGGACCCCTGAGGGCCAACTCGACACCCTCACCGAGAAATCCAGCACCGGCACCACGAAGAGCACCACCAGTCACGTCTACGACGCCGACGGCACCCTCCTGATCCGCCGCACCACTGGCGGCGAAACCGTCCTCTACCTCGAAGACGGCACCGAGGTCCACCTCGACACCTCCACCTCGACCGCCAAGTACTGGGCGCAGCGGTACTACACCGCCGCCGGCCAGACCATCGCCCTGCGCACCAACAAGTCCGGCACCGAAACACTGTGCTGGCTCGCGGCAGACCAGCACGGCACGAGCAGTCTGGCCCTCGACGCCACCAGCCAGGCGGTCACGAAGCGATACACCACCCCCTTCGGCGCCTCCCGCACCGGCGGCACCGGCACCTGGCCGGACGACAAGGCCTTCCTCGGCAAGTCCGCCGACTCCTCCACCGGTCTCACCTATGTCGGCGCCCGTGAATACGACTCGACCATCGGCCGTTTCCTCAGCGTCGACCCAGTCCTCGACACAGGCGACAGCCAGTCCCTCAACGGCTACACCTACGCCGACAACAGCCCGGTGACCCAGAGCGACCCCACGGGCCTGGAGAGCTGCGGGCCGGTTCACTTCTGCTCCGGCAGCAACGGAACATACGGCACCTATCACCCCGAAAACGACCCGGGGTCGAAGAAGTACCAGGGCTCCAGCCACTACTGCGACACGCACAAATGCGGCAGCGGTACGGCGACCACCAGCAGCACCGGCCAGACCAAGAAGAAGAGCAGTGGCTGGGGCTGGCTGTCCGATGTCAAGAACACCGTCGTCGACTACGGCACCGCGATCTTCTCCCAGCCCGATGTCTGGATCGGCGGCGCGGAAACCGTCGGCAGCATGTTCCTGATGGGGTTCGGCGGTGACGCCGTCATCGGCGGCGCAGCCGTCTGCCTCACCGGCGTCGGCTGCCTCGCCGGCGCCCCCGCCGTCGCGGGCGGCGTGGGGCTGATCGGTGTCGGCGCGGTCGGTACGGCGGACGGTATCGGGCGCATCAACGACGGGCTGGGGAAAGCACTCAGAGAAGCAAAGGGTGACTCCAGCTCCGGGAGTTCCGGTGGCGACGCCTACGATGACGTAACCATCAACGATGCGCATATCGCGAATGGTCATACACCCGAGGGCATGTTCTCCAACGACACATCCAAGACGGAATGGCTGCCTGAGACCACTCCGAAGTCACGCGCGGCCCTCATCAAAGATGTGCTGAGGAGGGGACGGGTCAATGATGGAACGGACAACAAGGACGGCGTGGTAAAGGAATTCACTTACGAGGAGCCAGTTGGATACATGCGGAACTCCAAGAGGACTCCGCTCTACACGCTCCGTGTGTACTATGACCCTGACCTCAACTATGTCCGGAACGCTTTCCCTGTGAAGTGAGCGCGCATGCAGATCTCCTTTGGTTCGAGCGTTGACTACTCCAGTCATGGCCGGGAGCGTGCACAAGGTGACGACCTGGCAGCGGTATCGAGGGGTGACCTGAGGTGGTACTACTTCCTGGGAACACTTCACATTTCCCACGGCGGCACCGAAATCGGTCCGTCGTGGGGGTGGGTGCCGCTGTTCGATGCGATGTACGGCGTCCATCAGGTGATGACTTTTGCTCGAGGTGGCCCCGGATCCGGCAGGATCGAATTCACGGAGAATGACGAGTTCATCGAATTCCGGCTGGATCGCGACCGGAAATACCTTCGTGTTGTTCCCAGTTATATGGGAACAGAAGTGAGTTGCGGCGTCGACGATTTCATCACGGCTGGGAGAAAGTTCATTCGCGACGAGGTGGCGCGGGTCACGACTGAATACCCCTCGCTCGCGGAAAATCACCATGTGCAACTATTGCGCGTAGAACTCGGCCTGGACGGCACGGGGACATGAAACCGGCGCCGGCCCCACCCCTCAGCACTCGATGATGTTCACCGCCAGCCCACCCCGGGCCGTCTCCTTGTACTTCACGCTCATGTCCGCCCCCGTGTCCTTCATCGTCTTGATGACCTTGTCGAGGGACACCTTGTGCGAGCCGTCCCCCCGCAGGGCCATCTTCGCCGCCGTGACCGCTTTGACCGCGGCCATGCCGTTGCGCTCGATGCAGGGGATCTGGACGAGCCCGCCGACCGGGTCGCAGGTCAGACCCAGGTTGTGCTCCATGCCGATCTCCGCGGCGTTCTCGACCTGTTCGGGGGAGCCGCCCAGGACCTCGGCCAGCGCGCCCGCGGCCATCGAGCAGGCCGAGCCGACCTCGCCCTGGCAGCCGACCTCCGCGCCGGAGATGGACGCGTTCTCCTTGAAGAGCATGCCGATCGCACCGGCGGCCAGCATGAACCGGACGACGCCCTCGTCGTCGGCGCCGGGCACGAAGTTCATGTAGTAGTGGAGCACCGCGGGGATGATGCCGGCGGCCCCGTTGGTGGGGGCGGTCACCACCCGTCCGCCCGCCGCGTTCTCCTCGTTCACCGCCATCGCGTAGAGCGTGATCCACTCCATGGAGTGCGCCAACGGATCGCCCTCGGCGCGGAGCTGACGCGCGGTCACCGCGGCACGCCGACGCACCCGAAGGCCGCCCGGCAGGATGCCCTCCCTCGACATCCCCCGCGACACGCACGCCCGCATCACCCGCCAGATCTCCAGCAGCCCGGCCCGGATCTCCTCCTCCGTGCGCCAGGCCCGCTCGTTCTCCAGCATCAGCGAGGAGATCGACAGACCGGTCTCCTTCGCCAGCCGCAACAACTCGTCACCGGTGCGGAAGGGGTACTTCAACACCGTGTCGTCCAGCTTGATCCGGTCCGCGCCCACCGCGTCCTCGTCGACGACGAACCCGCCGCCCACCGAGTAGTACGTCTTCGACATGAGCTCGGCGCCCGAGGCGTCGTACGCCCACACCGTCATGCCGTTCGCGTGGTACGGGAGTGCCTTGCGGCGGTGCAGGACCAGGTCGTCCGCGAAGGAGAAGGGGATCTCGCGCTCACCGAGCAGGTTCAGCAGGCCGCCGGCCTTGATCTCCGCCACCCGCTCGTCCGCCGTCTCCACGTCGACGGTACGAGGAGACGCCCCCTCCAGGCCGAGCAGCACCGCCTTCGGGGTGCCGTGCCCGTGGCCGGTCGCGCCCAGGGAGCCGTACAGCTCGCAGCGGACGGACGCCACCGCCGGCAGCAGGTCCTCGTTGCGCAGGCGGCGCGCGAACATGCGGGCCGCGCGCATCGGGCCGACCGTGTGGGAGCTCGACGGGCCTATGCCGATCGAGAACAGGTCGAAGACCGAGATGGCCACGGGAACTCCTTCACAAAGGGTGGGGGGCACACGTCGTCGGGTGCCCCCACCGTGGGACTACTTCCTCAGACCCGGGTACAGCGGGTGCTTGTCCGCCAGGGCCTTGACCCGGGCCTTCAGGGCGTCCACGTCGTACGACGGCTTCAGCGCCGCAGCGATCACGTCCGCGACCTCGGTGAAGTCCTCGGCCGTGAAGC
>NZ_JBEZKG010000037.1:0-68996 GCF_040651535.1 Streptomyces sp. NPDC048420 | reverse complement strand
CGCCTCACCGGCGAGAACACCATCTCCTGGCGCCACCCGACATCACCGGATCAAATCCGCATCCCTGGATGAAACAACGGGAGAAAACGACCTCTCAGCAGTGAGCGACTGCGCACGGCGGCGGGCCCGGCGCTGGCGCAGCTGTTCCACGTCTCCTACGAACTCGGCGGTGATGAAGCGGTCAAGGCGCTGCCCGGCGGGCCGGAATGGCTGGCCGTCGTGCTGGAGACCCCGCAAGCCGAACGCCACCTCGCGGTGCACGACGGACACCTGCTGCGTCTGAACCAGGCGGACACCGCCGCCTGGAACGCCGGGGGCAACACGCTTCTCGGGCACACCCTCACCGGCACGGCCGACGATGTCCTCGCCAGGGTGAAGGAGCTGGCGGCTCAGGGGGTCACCGAGATCACGTATCAGCCCGCCGGCGACATCCGCCGGGAACTCGAAGCCTTCGCCGACGCAGTGGGCCTACGGCGATGAGTCCGGCGCACACGTGCGTGGTGTACAAGCCGTATAGCGAGGACTTGTCGAGCCGTACAGTAGGGGCATGACGACTGCAAGAACATACGGCCAGATGTGTCCGCTCGCCCGTTCCATGGACATCCTCGGCGAACGGTGGACCTTTCTGATCGTGCGGGAACTGCTGCTCGGACCCAAGCGGTTCAAGGATCTCGTCGACACGCTCCCGGCTCTGGGGCCGAACCGTCTGACCACGCGTCTTCGCAGTCTGGAGGCCGCCGATGTCGTTCGCCGGAGCACGCTTCCGCCGCCCGCCGGTGTGGCGGTCTACGAGCTCACCGAGAGGGGCGAGCAGCTTCGTGAGCCGCTCATCGGGCTCGGTCGCTGGGGTCTGGGGCTTCCCCCGTCTCCCGAGATCGACCAGACGACGACCCGCGCCGACCTCATCGCCCTGAGCGTTTCGAGCCTTGTGACGCCGGACCAGCTCGCAGGTCTCAAGGAGATCTACGAACTGCACGTGGGCAGAGAAACATTCCACGTCGAGATTGCCGACGGCCGGATGTGGACGAGGAGCGGCCCGGCACCCGTTCGTCCCGACCTTGAGATCCACTGTCGTACCCGGACCTATCTCAAGCTGATTTTCGGCGGCACCCAGGTGGCCGACGCGGTTCGGTCCGGCGATGTGCGGGTGGCCGTCGGATCGGACGAACTGGTCGAGCGTGCCTTCGACCTGATGTCCGGTACAGAGATCGATTACCCGGTGTACGTGGGGATTTAGCGGGGAGAGGTTCGCTCCGCGGGTCCCCACTGCTCCGTCCGCGGTGAGCGTGTCGGCCCGTGTGACCTGGCAGCAACGCGGGCGGTCCTGATGGTCCCCGCTATGTAACGGAGCAAGCCTTGATACCTGCCCTGTCATTCGAGTCGCTGAGTCCCGTGTCCTTCCTGGACCGGTCGGCGGCGGGGTTTCCGGAGCGCACCGCCGTGATCGACGGGGATCGGCACTTCACCTACGCCGAGTTCCACGATGAGGCCGTCGGTGAACAGAGCCAGCATGCTGTTTTCCGGCAGCGTGAATTCCACCGCCTCGAAGGGCAGGCTGCCCAGGCCGAGGGGAGGGCCGGCCGGCAGGTCCACGACCTGGGCCGTTCCGTCCGGGCCGACCAGGATCGGCGGCGGGTGGCCGGCGCGGGCCAGTGAGCACGTGCGGGAGACGGGGTCGTAAACGGCGTACAGGCAGGTGGCGCCGACGTCTCCCGGGATCTGTGTCGCCGGGGCGTCGCCGATGTCGTCGGCGTCATGGGGGAGCCCGGAATGGGTCACGATGTCGTCGAGGTGGGTGAGGAGCTCGTCGGGTGCCAGGTCGATGTCGGCCAGGGTGCGCACCGCTGTGCGCAGGCGGCCCATGGTGGCGGAGGCACTGATGCCGTGCCCTACGACGTCGCCGACGACGAGGCCGACACGTGCGCCGGGGAGCGGGATCACGTCGAACCAGTCGCCGCCCACCCCGGCGTTGCTGCCCGCAGGCACATAACGGGACGCCGTCTCCACAGCAGGGTGGAGGGCCGGCCTCCCCGGCAGCAGGGACCGTTGGAGCGCCAGCGCGATGCCACGCTCGTGGGTGAAGCGACGGGCGTTGTCCAGGCAGACGGCGACCTTGGCCACCAGGTCCTCGATGACGGTCTGGTCATCGGAGCAGAAAGGCTCCGGAGAGGCCGTGTGCCGGAGGAAGAGGGCGGCTCCCAGGATCACGCCGCGGGCGCGGACGGGCACCGCGAGCAGGGAGTGCGTTCCGAGGGTGCGGGCATGCGCCGCCTGGACGGGGTCCTCGGCAAGCCAGCGCACGATGTCGGGGTCCTGCAGGTGGCTCAGCACCGTACGGCCGGTGACCTGGCAGCGGACGACGGGAGACGACTGCGGGTGGGTGTGGACCGCGCCGACGCCAGGGGTGGCGTCGGGCGGGAGAGGTCGGGTGCCGCCTTGCGCCGCTCGTCGCAGCGAGAGGGGTCCCGTACGGGCACTGGGGCCGGGAAGCACGCCACGGAAGACGTCCTTCAGCAGATCGACGCTGACGAAGTCGGCGAAGCGTGACATCGTCACGGTCACGTCGACGAGTTCCTGGGCGGTTCCCGCCACGTCCAGACTCGCGCCGATGCGGGTCCTGGCCTCGCTGAGCAGGGCCATGCGTTCGAGGCTGTGGTGCTGCTCGGAGTCGTCGTTGGCCATCAGGCCCACCGCGTGCACCCGGCCGTGCGCGTCCTTGAGAGGGAAGACGTCCACGGCCCAGGCATGGGCCCGGGGTTCACGCGGGAATGCTACGAACAGTTCGGTGTATTCCGGCTTGCCGGTCTCGCCGACCCTGAGGATCCTGCGCTCCGCCTCCTCGAACGCGGATTCCGGGAGGAATTCGGTGAGACGTCGGCCGCGGACCTCACTCTGGGCGAAGCCCACCACCCGCCGTGTGGCCTCGTTGGCCCACAGCAGCCGCCCGTCACGGTCGTAGATGGAGAGCGACGGGGATTGCTGTTCCAGCATCCACCACATGAGGTCCTGCAGCTTCCCCGTCCCCGGTGACGGAACGGTCGTCACGAGGAAGTGCCGCTGCTGCGCGGCGCCGAGCAACGGGCTCAGGTGGACCTTCGTGTCCAGCAGACCGCCGTCGCGATGCCGCAGCGTCGCCCCGTCGGCGGAGACCAGATCGTCCAGGGGCCGGCCGATGATCTCCGCAGGTGTGTATCCCAGCAGGTCCTGGGCCTCGCGGCTCCAGTAGGCGACACGTGTGTCCCCGTCCGTCACCGCTATGGTCACGGACTCGGCGGGGTGGGCCTGGTCCGGCTGCCGTGCGCGTCGGCCGGGCGGCCCGCCGGTGCGATGCATGGCGCACCCGGCCCTTCTGCCTCGTGCGAAGGCACTGTCCACGATCGTACGGTGCACGGCGGACGGCAAGACGGGACGGGGGCCGCCGACCGGGCGGTTCAGCCGTGGGGTCCCATGCCGCGCAGAAACGTGTCGACGACCAGCGTGGCCAGTGCGTCCGCGTTCTGCCGGACCTGGTCCGGGTCCAGATCCGCGCCGCCTCCGTGCTGGGCCTCGTCGACGAGGGCGTAGTAGACCCGCCGGGCCCACATGAGGTCCGTGTCCGGGGCGAGGAGTCCTTCGCGCTGGGCCCGGGTGAAGAACTCAAGGGCGCCGGCGTTGACCTCGGACCAGATCGCCGCGGTGAGGGGGGGGGCGGCGAGAGGGTGGCCGAGGGTGAACCGCCAGACGCTCTTGATCCGCAGAACGTTCACCGTGACGCGGTGCAGTGCCACGAGCGGTGGGGCGGTGTCCATGTGCGCGTCCGCCACGGACTCCATGAGCTGCTGCTTCGCCGAGGTGGCGAGCGCTTCGATGAGGGCCTGGCGGTGGCACTCGCCCGCGTGGTCCAGGGCTCGGCAGATCTCCTCGGGCGGGCGCTGGCGGTGCGTCAGGACGGATCGTACGAAGGCGGACTCGGCGGACACCCGGACCTGGACCGCGCCCTCGCCGACGAAACCCGCTCCCTGCTGGACGCCGGCCGCACGGGCACCTTCGACATCGCACGGGACGGCTCCCGCTGCGAGCCCGACCTGACCGTGTTCGTCGAGTCGAGCGTGCCGCCGCCGCGCATGCTCGTCTTCGGCGCCATCGACTTCGCGGCGGCCCTGGTGCGCATGGGCAAGTTCCTCGGCTACCACGTCACGGTGTGCGACGCCCGGCCCGTGTTCGCCACCCGGACACGGTTTCCCGAGGCCGACGACATCGTCGTCGACTGGCCGCATCGCTACCTGAGCCAAACCGAGACCGACGACCGCACCGTGGTGTGCGTCCTCACCCACGACGCCAAGTTCGACGTACCCCTCCTGGAGACGGCCCTGCGACTACCGGTCGCCTACATCGGCGCGATGGGCTCCCGCCGCACCCACGAGGACCGCGATCGCAGACTCCGCGAAACCGGCCTCACCGAAGCCGAACTGACAAGGCTCCATTCACCCATCGGCCTCGATCTCGGCGCGCACGCCCGAGGAGACCGCCCTGTCCATCGCGGCCGAGATCGACGCCGCCCGCCACGGCGGAACAGGGCTTCCCCTGAGCGACTCGCACACACCGATCCACCACGACACCGAGGTGCGCCGGCAGGGGCGACCGGCGCGGGTGGCCGCGTACGCGAACGCGACACCCTGAGCCAGTTTCAGACAGAGGTGCCCGTGACCGCGGTGCCGGACCTGGTCAGCTTGTACGTCAACACTGTCCCGCTCCAGAAGTGGAAGGTGAGGGTCACGGCGGAGCCGTCGGTGACCTCGTCGAAGAACGCCGTCGGCAAGGTGATCGTGCCTGCGGTGTAGTCCGGGGTGAAGGCCACGTTGAACTGCTTGTACGTCGTCCAGGACTGCGGGCCGGCGGCGGTGCCGTCGGCGTAGACGGCTTCCATGGTCGCCAGCTTGTCGCCGTTGAACGCGGTGGGTATCACCAGCGAGGTCGTCGTACCCGTCGCGCTCGTCAGCACCGGCTTGTCATACGTGATGACGTTGACGGCCCAGGGAACTCCTTCCGTGAACCGGAGGGACAGGACGGCATTCGTGCCGTACTCCTGAGACGCGGTCAGCCGGCTGAGCGTCGCCGCCGCGATCGTCAGCGTGCTGCCGCTGACGGTGTAGTCCACGCCCCGGACCAGGGGACGGGTGCCGACGTCGATCCTCACCAGCCTGGTGCCGTTGGGGTTCAGCGTGATCGTCGCGTCCGTCGGGGTCTTGCCCTTGGGCACGAAGAGCTGATCGGTGGACGCGGTGCCGGAACGCCCTGTCCAGCTGGAACGTATCTGCGCGTAGAGGGCCGGGTCGTTCCACTGCATGGTGCGGCGGTTGAAGCGACTGCCGTTGTCCCACAGCATCGTGGTCAGGCCCCGGTAGCGCGCGTAGTAGCCGAGATACTCGAGGTACTTGAGCGTCTCACCCTGTTCGACCGTGCCGGGCCCGGAGTCCCAGCCGAGCAGCCCGTACTCACCGACGACGACCGGGATCCCCTTGGCCACGAAGGACCTGTGCAGCAGGTCGAACGTGTCGGTCAGGTCCTGCTGGGTGGCCGCGTTGAAGGTCGTGTAGCCGGCGAGGTTCACGCTGAAGGGCCAGAAGCTGTAGTAGTGGATCGAGGCCACGAGGTTCGGGTCGTCGAGCGCGGCGAAGGTGGCGAGCAGCGTGTCGATCTTGGGCTGGTCCGGGGTGTCCCCGAGCGTCGGCATGACAAGCAGCCGGTCCGCATTGTTCCCGCCGGTCGCGCGCACGACGGAGTGGAAGGTCGTGTTGAGCTCGTTCATCAAGGCGGCGTTCTGCTCGTCGCCGGAACTACCGTTGAAGAAGGGCTCGTTGATGCTCTCGAAGAGCAGTCGGCGCGGCTCGTCCCGGAAGGTGGCCGCGATCTGCCGCCAGGTGGCGGTGTACTGGGCCAGGACCGCGTCATGCTGGGCCGGCATGTTCGGCACCCACTGCCACGCGTCGCCGTGCATGTTGATCAGAACGTAGAAACCGTCGGCCAGGGCCCAGTCGACCACCTGCTTGAGCCTGGCGAGGAACGCGGGGTCCAGGGTGTAGGCCGGAGCCGGGCCCTCGTGCTGACCCCAGGTCACCGGGATCCGGATGCTTCTGAAGCCCTGCGCCTTCAGTCTGCGGAAGAACGCCTGGGTCACCCGTGGGTTGCCCCACGCCGTCTCGTCGGCGCCGATGGCCTCGAAGCTGTTGCCCAGATTCCAGCCGGGCTGCATGTCCGCGACCACGTCCAGCGCGGACGCCGACGCGGCGGTACCGGCGGACCGGGCAGCGGCCTGGGCCGCCGTCGGGATGGACCCCGCCGTGACGGCGAGGACCGCGGAGGTCGTCACGACCTGGCGGCGAGTGAAACCGGCTGAACGCGGCATAGAGCTCTCCATTGAGTCGAAAGGCCTTCCCCGTGTCGAAGGCGCTCGAAGTCGAAGCGCTTCGACACGTTGCGGGAGCCTAGCGCAGCGTGGCGGCGGAGAGAACGGGCTGATCCGTATGGAATCTGCTTCGAGTTGGAAAGGTTGCGCGTCGAAGCGCTTCCGACAATGGCGCGTCAGGCGCGCGGACCGTGGGTGCAGGTCACGCTCGGTGGAGGGTCGACCCGCCGACGGGAAGGTGCAGCCCGTCTGCGACAGAGCGCAGAGCCGTTCCCAGCGGCAGGCTGACGCGGGTGTGGGCGAGCTGGTCACCGCGGGTGGCATCCCGGTTGATGATGAGGACGGGCTTCTCCGCCTGAGCCGCTTGGCGGACGAACCTCAGTCCGGACATCACCGTGAGCGAGGAGCCCAGAACCAGCAGTGTGCTCGCCTCACGGACCAACTGGCGGCAGTGCTCGATCCGTTGCGCGGGCACGGTCTCGCCGAAGAACACCACATCGGGTTTGAGGATGCCGCCACAGTCCGCGCAGGGCAGGACGCGGAAGCCGGCGACCTGTTCGTCGGACAGGTCGGCATCACCGTCGGGGTTGATTTCCGCGGCCACCGGCTCGAATGCCGCGTTGGCCTCTTCTAGCCGTACGGAAAGGTCATGGCGTGAGGTGACGGCGTCGCAGGCCAGACACCGAACTCTTGCCAGGCTCCCATGCAGTTCCACGACCCCCTCGCTGCCGGCGGCCTGATGCAGACCGTCGACGTTCTGGGTGATCACCCCCGAGAGCAGTCCGTGTCGAGCGAACGCGGCGACAGCCTGGTGCCCGGCGTTGGGACGGGCGCGGCCGAAGGTACGCCACCCGAGATGGCTGCGCGCCCAGTATCTTCGCCGTGCCTGCGCGCCGGCGGTGAAGTCCTGGTAGGTCATCGGCGTGTGCCGACTCAGACTTCCGCCCTCGCCCCGGTAGGCGGGGATGCCCGACTCCGTGGAGATGCCCGCCCCGCTGAGCACCAGCACACCGCCGGCGCTCAGCGCATCGACCACTGGCTGGAGGTCGGTGGTACCCGGTGGCAGGTCCGGGGGAGGGGTCCAGTGAAGTGTGGGGCGCGTCCGCATGAGTGCCAGGGTACGAAAGGGCCTGGAGTGCGGCTGTGCCGGCAGGCGGCCGTCAGGGCCGTGCCGCGTCCTCGTCGAGCAGGTGGCCGACAGCCTCGACGACGTCGTCGACCGTGTGGTGTGGCGTCATCAGTCCGTCGGGCCAGGGGCGGCCGGTGACCCAGATGGTGCGCAGTCCCGCGTCGTGGCCGCCGACGATGTCGGTCTCGGGATCGTCGCCGGCCATCGCCGACAGCCCCCTCAGGCATCCAACGTCGCCCTGGCGCGGTCACGGGTGTCGGCGGCGGGGGCGATGAAGACGGCGGAGGCGACGAACACCAGCACCGCGACCATGGCCGTACGCAGCCCGTAGTGGTCACCCAGGAAGCCGAGGGCCGGCGGCCCGACGAGGAAGGCGACGTAGCCGATGATGGCGACCAGAGAGACGCGCGCGGTCTGGTCGGGGCCCGAGTCGCCGGCCGCCGACAGGGCCACCGGGAAGCCGAGAGAGGCGCCAAGCCCCCAGAAGACGACGGAGGTCGCCGCGACGGCCACGTTGTCGGAGAAGATCACCAGGACGAGTCCGAGGGCACCGGAGAGGGCGCTCGCGCGCAGGACGACGGCACGCCCGAAACGGACGAGGAAGAACGTGCCGCAGAACCGCCCCAGTGTCATCGCGGCGGCGAATCCGACATAGACGAGTGAGCCGGCCGTGGCGTCCAGGCCGTGCCCGTCCACCATCAGCAGGGGCAGCCAGTCGTTGGCCGCTCCTTCGGCCAGGGCCATGGCCAGCACGATGGCGCCGATGAGGAGCAGCTTGCGGTCCTTCCAGACCTGCGGCCCGGAGCGTTCGGCGGGGTCGGGCGTCCGAGGCCGCGTGCTGAGGCCGACGCCGGTCGGCAGCGCCCGTGAGGCGTGGATCAGCATCCCCGTGGAGGCCAGTGTGATCACGGCGAGATGCCAGTGGACGGGGACCGCCGCGGCCGTGGCGGTCATGCCGGCCAGGGCGCCGACCACCGTGCCCAGGCTGAAGCAGCCGTGCAGTGTGGGCAGAACCGGTGCGCCGGTGATGCGCTCGACATCGGCGCCGTCCACGTTGACCGCCACCTCTCCCGACCCCATGCCTGCGCCGAACAGGAAGAGCCCGGCCGTGACCAGGGGGGCCGACGAAAGGGCGCTGCCGGCTCCGATGACGATCGTGGCAGTGATGATCAAGGTGGTGCCGAGTACGATCACGGGCCGGGTGCCCAGGCGTGCCACGAAGCGGCCGGAACACAGGATGCCGATCATCGATCCTATGGACAGGCCGAACAGGATCAGCCCCATCTCCGCGGTGGACGCGCCCAGTTGGTCCCGCACGTCGGGAGTGCGCGTAACCCAGGAGGACATGGCGATGCCGGGGAGAAAGAAGAAGAGGTAGAGGGCTTGGCGGCGCCGGCGCACGGCGGGGTCTGTCAAGAGGAGGCTCCGCGGGGCTCGGAAGAATGGGCGGGCAGGCGACGAGTCCCGTATCCATCGGGTATGCACAAATGTACATAACTGCTGGGCTCAGGAGAAGAGAAGGCGGAACACTCGGATGACCGGTAGCAACCGCGGCCCCAACGATCCCGGGCGGCGCGAGCGCATCCTCGACGCGGCCCTCGACGTCATCGCCGAGCACGGCGCCATCAAGGTGACGTTCCGCAGAATCGCGGCAGCCGCGGAGGTTCCGCTCGGCTCACTCACCTACTACTTCGACGACATGCAGCACCTGCTCACCGAGGCGTTCACGCGCCTCGCCGAGTCCGTCTCCTCGCGCTACGGCGCACTGCTCACAGCGGCGCGGACCGCGGAGGAAGCCCAGGACGCCGTCGTCGAGATCATCTGCGGGAAGGTCTGGGGGACCGACCGCAATCTCCTGCTCAGTTACGAGCTGTACGCCTTCGCGGCACGCCACCCGGAACTGCGGGACGTCATGCGCTCGTGGATGCAGGCCAGCCGGGACTCCCTGGCCAGACACTTCGACCCCCTCACGGCCCGGGCCCTGGACGCGCTCGTCGAGGGGTTCTCCATCCACAACTCCGTCGATGCCCGGCCCACGGACCGCGCCGACGTGGCGGCGATCGTCCGTGCCGTGGTCGATCGCCGCACGGTGAGGCCGACAGCCGAGTCGTGACCGTACGACTCGACGAGCATGAAGTCCGCCACCTCACCACGTATTTCCGCTGGGACCCTCGGTCTGTGCTCGTCTACTGCGTGGGGGCCTGCCGGTCATAGACGTTGTCCGGCGTCACGATCTCAGTGATCGCGCGCGCGAGCAGGGAGGACGGCTCCTGACCCTGGTACGCGATGTCCGTGTTGATCATCAGTACCAGGGTGGCCTTCTTCGAGGGCAGATAGACGGTGACGGTCTGGTAGCCGGGGATGGAGCCGTTGTGCCCGATCCAGCCACCGCTGTCGAAGATGCCGAGGCCGTAGCTCGTGCCCGGGTGACCGGTGGGCAGCAGCTTGAGTCGCTGCGCCTGGGTCTCTGGCCGCAGCAGAGTGCCGGTGGCGACGATCCTCGCCCAGCGACGCAGGTCGTGCAGGTCGGAGATCATCCCTCCGGCCGCCCAGGCCCAACTGGGGTTCCAGTCCGTGCTGTCGGCGACCTCACCGCTCAGCGTCTGGTTGGTGTAGCCGCGCGGATGCGGCTGCGGAAACTCGGACCGGTCCGGAAGCAGTGTGTGGGAGAGGCGGGCCGGTCGCAGCACCCGCTTCTCGATGAAGTCGCCGAGGCGCTGCCCGCTGACCTTCTCGACCACGAGGCCGAGCAGCGTGAAGTTGGTGTTGGAGTACTGGAACTGCGCGCCCGGCTCGAAGGTGTTCCTGTGCTTGAAGCCGTACGCCAGTACCTGCTGCGGGGTGAACGACCGCTGCGGGTCGCTCAGCAGATCGTGCTGGAAGCCCGCGTCCTCGGTGTACGGGAAGAGTCCGCTGCGCATCTCGGCGAGATGGCGCAACGTGATCCGCGATCCGTTGGGCACGTGACGGACGTACTTGGAGATCGGGTCGTCGAGTCGGACCCGGCCGTCGTCGACGAGCTTCAGCAGCGCGGTGGCCGTGAAGGTCTTGGTCTCGCTGCCGATCCGGACGAAGACACCGGTGTTCATGGGCTCGCCGGAGACTTTGTCGGCGATGCCGGTCGCACGGACGTAGCTGCCCTTGCCCGGCATCCACAGCCCGGCGACGACACCGGGAACGCCGGCCTGTCGGCGGACCTTCTCGATGGCCTTGTCCAGCCGCGAGGTCAGCGCGGGGTCGAGTCCGTGCGGGGGACAGTCCTCGTCGAAGGACCGCTGAGGTGTGCGGGGCTGGGCGGCGGTGGCCGGGGCCGTTGCCAGCGGAGCGAGAAGAGACGCGGCGAGCAGCGCTGCGGCGAAGACACGGCGGGCGGGGATACGACGTCTCACGTCTGAGTGCCTCTTCCAGGTGCGGGGCGGGGGAGCCACGTCACCATCCGCGCCGGCGACGCGAGCCTTCCGCGTGATCGCCTGGGCCTGAGTCCACCCGTTCAGCGCGGCGAGAGTCGCTCTGACGCACTAGGCGGATGATGGAGGGCCGGCCGGAACACCAGTGCGCAACGAACTGGTGTTCCGGCCGGCGCTTCTTGTGGGCTCAGCGCACCCTGATGAAGACCACGTCGTAACCGCTGTTCGTGGCGCGGGACTTGACGTAGACGCCGTCGCCGCCGCCGTTGGGGTTGCTGGTGTTGCCCTCGACGGTGGTGAAGGACGACCCGGACACCGTCCGCACGATGCCGATGTGCTCGTTGCCGCCGGTGAAGTCGCTTCCGCCGTCCCAGTCGAAGGCCACGATGTCACCGGGCTGGGGGCTGGTGGTCACCGACAGGTGGTAGTTGCCGGCCCGCGCCTGCTTGACCCAGCCCGAGACGTAGGAGTTGCGGTAGGAGCTGGCCCCGGTCTGCTGGGCCACCCAGCTCACGAAGGCCGCGCACCAGGCGTAGCTGCTGGTGGACAGCGAAAGACCCACGGACGCGCCGTAGCTGTTCGCGCGGGCGCTGCCCTCGACCGTGCCGGCCTCGGCCGCCGCCACGTCGAGGATCCTGGCGTATCCGCCGCCGGGCGGGGGCGACGATGGCGGGGTGACCGCGCCGTACAGGGCGGCCTTGGTGTTCGGTCCCACCTGGCCGTCGACCGAGAGACCCTTCTCGGCCTGGAAGTCCCTGACGGCGCTGCCGGTGAGCGGGCCGAAGTCGCCGTCGACCGCGAGATCGGCGCCGTGGTGGTTGAGCAGGCTCTGCAACTCGGTGACACAGCCGCTGCGCTGGCCCTGAACGATCTCGTTCGGGCAGGATGCGGAGTTCAGGTTGACCGGCGCGGGTGCGCCATTGCCGCCGCCACCACCGATGTTCGAGTACAGGGCGGCCTTGGTGTTCGGACCGACCTGGCCGTCGACGGACAGGCCGCTCGCGGACTGGAACGCCTTGACGGCCGCCAGGGTCTGCGGGCCGAAACTGCCGTCGACGTCGAGGCTCTGTCCCTTGCCGTTCAGCAGGGACTGCAGCGTGGCGACGCAACCGCCGCTCTGCCCCTCCACGATGTTCGCCGGGCAGGACGCCGACCTCAGGTCCAGGCCCGTCGACGGTGACTCGTCGGTGTCGTACAGCGCGCGCTTGGTGTTCGTGCCGACCTGGCCGTCGACCGTGAGGCCGTGGGCGGACTGGAAGCTTCGGACGGCACTCGCGGTGCCGGCACCGAAGTCGCCGTCCACGTCGACCACGTAGCCGTGGTGGATGAGCAGCCGCTGGAGCTCGGTGACGCATCCGCCCTTGGCGCCCTGCACGAGGTTCGCGGGGCACGAGGAGGAGTTGAGGTTGACGGGGGCGGGTGCCGAGCCACCGGTCGCGTACAGCTTGCTCTTGGTCGCAGGGCCGACCCGGCCGTCCACGGCGATCGCGGTGGCGGCCTGGTACTCACGGACCGCGTACAGGGTGTTCGCGCCGAACTGGCCGTCCACCACCAGGCCCGCGCCGTGCGCGTTGAGCAGGTTCTGCAACTCCGTGACACAACCGCTCGTCTGGCCCTGCACGATCTCGTTGGGGCAGGACGCCGACGTCAGCCTGATCGGGGCCGGCGCCGCGGACGCCGGACCGGCACCGAGCACGATGCCGGCCGAGACCATCGCCGCGGTGGCGGCGAAGGTCCCGACGCGGATCCGCCACGGCGTGGCGGTGCGGTGCGTGTTCCGATGCGGTGGGTTCGCGTCTTCGGTGCGAACGAGGAATGCGAGTCTTCCCATGGCGACGAGGTTCTCCTTCGGTTGCGGGAGGGTGAGGCGTGAGGGAACCGGTACTGAGGGGGAGCGTGAACACAGATGCGCGGCCCGTCCCTGCCGGGCAGGGACGGGCCGCGCCCGGTCGTTCGACGAACGGCCCGGTCAGGCAGTCGTACGGGTCAGGCGGCGAAGCGCTTGAACGCGGCCCGGGTGCCCGGCCCGGCGATGCCGTCGATGGCGCCCGTGTAGCCGTAGCTGTCCTTCAGCAGTCGCTGCAGCGCCTTGATGGTGTTGGGGCCCGGGTCCCCGTCGATGTCGTCCGTGTAGCCCCAGTACGTCGCGAGGCAGCGCTGGAAGGCCTTCCAGCTGTTGGTGCCCAGCTGACCGTCGATGGCGCCCGTGTAGCCCCAGTAGTCCGCGAGGAAGTCCTGGACGTTCTTGGCCTCGGCCGAGGTCAGACCGAAGTTCTGCGTCGCGGCCACGGCGGCGGGCTGGGCTGCCGCCGCCGTCTGCGCGGTGCTCGCGGTCGCCGCGAAGCTGGTGCCCGCGGTCGCCACACTGCCGGCGGCGAGGCCGACAACGGCGATGAGGCCGGCGATGGTCCTGCCCAGAGCGTTCGGTCGCATGCGTTCCTCTTTCGGTTGTGGGGTCGGCACTTGCGCCGCCGGGCGGAGCAAGTGGCGGGACCAAGGTGCAGGGCTTGCGGGCACGGCCGCCACGGCTGGGGGACAGGTGGCGGTCTTCCGGGACGGTCACCCTGCTGAGCTGCGACGACAGCGTTCCGCGGGACGGTGATGTGGGACGCCTGTGACAGATGTGGCGTGCTCATGCAGAATGCGCAGCAGCGGAGGAGATCTCTGTTCACGCACTGACCATGCTGACGACCGCTTTGGGGGAAACATGCCGCGCTCCACGACGCTGCCCGCGGAACCGGACCCCAGCGCACGGCAGTTGGCGGCACGCTTACGCCGGCTGAAGGATCACAGCGAGCTGACGATGCGCCAGCTCGCGGCCAAGACCGGCTACAGCGCCAAGTCCTGGGAGCGGTACCTCGGAGGTACGTCGCTGCCGCCGCGGGAGGCGGTGGAGTCGCTGGCCCGGATCACCGGCACGGATCCCGTCCCCCTGCTGGCGTTGCACGAGATCGCCGTCGACACCCGGGCCGGCCGCCGCGCCAGGCCCACCGGGCAGCAGCGGGAACAGGGGCAACCGGAAAGTCCGACCGGCCCGCAAGTCGCATCACCGGCCACACCGAACACCGGCATCTCACCAAGGGCCACCGAACCGGCTCCCGGCCACTTCCCGCACCTCGCCCTCACCGCAGGCGTCGCCGCCCTGGCCGTAGCCCTCTTGGCGGCGCTGCTGCTCGTGCTGCGCCTCGGCGACGACACCACCCCGGCGGCCGTCACCGTCCCGCCCCGCACCACCGCCTCCTCCCCACCGCCCTCCTACACCTGCCGCATCACCCGAATCGACGGCCGTTGGTCGGCCGGCATCAACAAGGGTCGCAACACCGAGATCGTCTACGGCGCCACGGGCGCCGACGTCGCCGAGGCGCAGTGTCTGCTGCGCCGGGCGGGCATCTCACCCGGCGGGATCGACGGAATGTTCGGCCCGCTGACGCTGCGGGCGGTCAAGACGTTCCAGCAGCGCGCGGGCCTTGTCGTGGACGGCATGCTGGGCCCGCGCTCCTGGAAGGCGTTGCGCGGATGACACCCGGCGCACCCTCGCCGCCGGGTGCCCGACTGGCTGCCGTACTCCAGCAGTTGCGGCAGCGCACCGGACTGAGCCTCGCGCAGCTCGCGAACGCGACCACCTACAGCAAGTCGTCCTGGGAGCGCTACCTCAACGCCAAGAGCCTGCCACCGCGCAGCGCGGTCAGAGAGCTGTGCCGTCTCGCCGACGAACCCGCCGACCGCTCGTTGGCGCTCCTGGACATCGCCCGCGCGGACCGGACAGACGACAGCACGCCGACCCAGGGAACACCGGCCCGACAGCGCACGGCCGCCCGGACGGACACGCCGGCCCCCGCCCCCACCACCGGCCGAACCGACACCGGCCCGAGCGAGACGGCCCCGACTGACCACGACCACAGGCGCGTGAACGTCGTCACCGCCCTCACGTCGATCTGCGCCGTCGTCCTCGGCACGCTCGTGATCGTCAACCTTCCCCCGTCGCACCGTGAGGAGGCGCCACCGTCCACCCTGCCCCCTGTGGCGACCGGGGCGCTGTGCCGGCACACCGCCTGTCAGGACAAGGACCCGATCACGACGAGATGTGGTGCCGAGCCGCTGACCCTCGCCGAACACGAGTCCGCTACCGGCGCCTGGATCCAGATCCGCTACAGCCAGGAGTGCGGGACGAGCTGGGCCCGGATGTGGGGCGCTGTCGTGGGCGACCGCGTCGAGATCCGGGCAGGAGGCCCGCACGGCTCCCTGCACAGCGCCCAGGTCACCACCCCGCACGAGGCGGACACCTACGTCCACACCCTCATGAGCGTGGTCGGCCCCGGAACATCCGTGCGGGCCTGCTTCAGCCCTGCGGCCGGCGGCGGAAAGGAATGCTTCAAGGCCATTCCCCGCATGGGACTGTGATCTTGCCCTGAACACGGCCGTCGGGAGCGGTCAAGGTGCGACTGCGTCGTTTGCCGTCTGGCCGAATGGAGGCCCGGCTGCCCGCCCATGAGAGCAGGAGGACGCCACCTCCGGATGCGGCGGAGCGGCCCATGGGCATCACAGCTGACGGCCATCTGCGGCAACGGGTGCGCGGGGCCCTTCGGCGTACGGAACAGGACTACTCGGGTGCGCTGGGCAGACCGTTGGGCGGATGTGCCGCGGCCCTGGCGGGGTTCGGGATGTACAACGCGGCCTGGGCGACGGCGGTACGGCTCCGGAGCGGCCGCTGCCCGACCGGCCCGAGCCGTGGGACGTGCTCCTGACCTCCGCGGCCACGTTCCGGGAGGCGCAGTCCGAGGACGGCAGGGAGACAGTGAACCTGCCAACGGCGTGGTGGATGTACGACCTCCTGCCCGCTCCCCGCGCCGCGCAGGCCGTACCTCCGTATAATTGCGCTCATCTGTGAGGTGCCTGCGACAAACGGGCACCGTTCCGCTTACGCATCGCTGTCCTGGGAACTTGGTGGTGCACGACACGCCGCCGCAGCCCCCGCTGAGGGATCGCCCGGGGACGGGACGGCGTCACGCACCTCAAGGAGCGACCGTGAGCATTCGTATCGGAGTGGAGGAAGAGTTCCACGTCCTGGAGGTGGAGACCGGGCTGCTTGTGCCGCGTGCCGCCCTCGTCCTGCGACGCCTCCCCCAGCGGACCTTCACGACCGAGCTGCACCAGTCCACCGTGGAGTCCAACAGCGCAGTGCACTCGACGCTGCACGATCTGTACGCCGACCTCTCCACCACGAGACGGCAGCTCGACGCCGCCGCCTCCTCGCTGGGGCTGGCGGCCGTGGCCGCCGGTACGGCCCCGCTGGCACCCGGTGCCTCCGCCCACCCCACCGCCGGTACGCGCTACCGCCACATGGTCGAGGAGTACGGCAAGGTCGCCGACGAGCAGCTCATCTGCGGCGCCCAGGTCCACGTCGACATCCCCGACCGCGACACGGCGGTACGGGTGATGTGTGCCGTCTCTCCCTGGCTGCCCGTACTCCTGGCGCTGTCCGCCAGCTCTCCGTTCTGGCAGGGGTCGGACACCGGCTACGCCAGCTGGCGCACCGTGCTGTGGCAGCGCTGGCCCACCGCGGGTCCGGCCCCGTGCTTCGCGAACGCGGCCGAGTACGACGCCGCGGTACAGGACCTCATCCAGGCCGGGATCATCAGCGACGCGGGGATGATCTATTACGACCTCCGCCCGTCCGCGCATCTGCCGACGCTGGAACTCCGGATCTGTGACGCCTGCCCCCGCGTGGAGACTGTCGTGCTCATCGCCGGACTGTTCCGCGCCCTGGTCACCGAGGCTCTCGGGCGGCTCGCGAAAGGCGGGGCACGGGCGTGCGACGGGCGGCACGAATGGCTGCGCGGCGCCTCCTGGCGGGCCGCCCGGTCCGGCCTCGAGGGCACCCTGGTCGACCCCGAGACCCACCGGGAAACACCCGCGCCCCGGGTCGCGCGCAAGCTCCTCACCCGACTGCGCCCCGCGCTCGAGACGCACGGTGACTGGCGCACCGTAAAGCCGCTGACCGAGGCGGCCCTCGCCGACGGCAGCGCCGCCCGGCGCATGCGCCGCACGGCACAGGAGGAAGACCTGCTGTCCTGCGTCGACATGCTGATCGCCGAGACCCGAGGCGAGCGCAGGGGACGCAGGCCGGCACCCGCCGACCGCGGGAACATGCCGCCCTTCGGGATGGGCACGGCCGGTCCCCCCGTCGACTCCGGGGCTCCGGAGGCCATCGGCCACTGAGGGGCCGGTGACCGCCATGAGCGGCGCAGGACGCCCCGCGGCATCACTCCACCTGTTCACGAGAGGCTTCATCATGTCCAGCAGCCCCCTCAGGATCGTGACCGGCACGCGCGCCCCCGCACCCCCGTACCGGCACGCACCCTGTGGTGTCCGGAAGGGAGGCGGCCTGTCATGTGCGGTGTGAGCGGGGAGATCCGCTTCGACGGCCGAAGGCCCGACCTCGGGGCCGTGCAACGCATGACTGACCGGCTGACCACGCGCGGACCCGACGGCGAGGGAATCTGGACACATGGCGCGGTGGCGCTGGGACACCGACGACTGAAGATCATCGACCTGTCGGATCTCGGAGCACAGCCGATGACCGACACCGGGGGCGAGCTCACCGGAGTCTTCAACGGCTGCGTGTACAACTACCGGGAACTGCGCGAAGAGCTCCGCCGCCTCGGCCACCGCTTCGAGTCGACGTCCGACACCGAGGTGGTGCTGAAGGCCTACCGGCAGTGGGGGACCGCCTGCGTCGAGCACTTCTACGGCATGTTCGCCTTCGCCCTCGTCGAACACCGCACCGGCCGCGTGGTGCTCGGCCGTGACCGGCTGGGCATCAAACCGCTGTACCTGGCCCGGACACCGGGCAGGCTGCGGTTCGCCTCCTCGCTGCCCGCCCTCCTCGCCGCCGGGGGCGTGGACACCTCGCTCGATCCTGTCGCCGTCCACCAGTACCTGAGCTGGCACGCCACCGTGGCGGCACCGCGCACCGTCCTCAACGGGGTGCGCAAGCTCCCTCCGGCCACCGTGCGCGTAGTCGAGCCCGACGGCACCCACCGGGACCACCGGTACTGGCAGCCGTCGTACACGCGGCGAACGGAACACGCGGGCATGGGCCCCGACGAGTGGCGTGACATGGTCCTGGAGGCGCTGCGTACGGCCGTACGCCGCCGGATGGTCTCCGACGTGCAGGTCGGAGTGCTGCTGTCGGGCGGCCTCGACTCCAGTCTGATCGTCGCGCTGCTCGCCGAGGAGGGCCAGCGCGACCTGATGACGTTCAGCGTCGGGTTCGAGGCGGAGGGCGGGGAGGAGGGCGACGAGTTCCGGTACTCGGATCTGGTCGCCCGGGAGTTCGGCACCGACCACCATCGGCTGATGGTCCCCTCCGACCGGGTCTCGACAGCCCTGGACGGGGCGGTCGCGGCGATGAGCGAGCCGATGACCAGCCACGACGTGGTCGCCTTCTACCTCCTGTCCGAACAGGTGTCCAAGGATGTGAAGGTCGTGCAGAGCGGGCAGGGCGCCGACGAGGTCTTCGCCGGCTACCACTGGTATCCGCAGCTGGCCGAGGTCGCCCGCGAGGAGGAACCGGAGCGCTACGCCGAGACGTACTTCGACCGGCCGCACGCCGATCTCGCCCACGTCCTCCAGCCCTCCATGCTGACCGCCGACGACGTCTCGGGCCGCTTCGTCAGGGAGCACATGGCGGTACCCGGCGCGCAGACCGCCCTGGACGCGGCCCTTCGGCTCGACACCTTCGTCATGCTCGTGGACGACCCCGTCAAGCGCGTCGACAACATGACCATGGCCTGGGGCCTGGAGGCCCGGGTGCCGTTCCTCGACCACGAACTGGTGGAACTGGCCGCGGCCTGCCCACCGGAACTCAAACTGGCCGACGGCGGCAAGGGCGTGCTCAAGGAAGCGGGCCGCAAGGTTCTGCCTCTCGAAGTCGTCGACCGCCCCAAGGGCTACTTCCCGGTCCCGGCGATCAAGCACATGGCGGGTCCCGTCCTGAACCGGGTCCGCGAGGCACTGGAGGCCCCCGAGGCGAAAGGCCGGGCCGTCTTCCAGGAGTCGTACGTGGCCGAACTGCTCGCGGCGCCCGACGCGCACCGGACCAAACGCGGAGCCAACGCCCTGTGGCAGGTAGCTTTGCTGGAGATATGGCTGCAGACGCACGGGATCAAGTGACCGAGGAGCCGACCGCACGGATCTCGCGCGGAGCGGCGCCCGCCCCGTGGCCGGACGCCCACCCGACCGGCTGCGCCGCCGCCCCGGCCCCTGTGCCGTTGCCCGAGGCCGGAGGCCCCCGGAACGTCGTGACCCGGCTGCAGGCACACGGCTGCTGGTACCCCTCCGCCGACCCCGAGGGCACCTGGGTCGCGTTCATCTGCGACCGCGGCGGCGTCCCCCAGCTGTGGGCCGGCCCCGTCGACGGTGACGACGTGCACCTGCTCGACTCCTCCCCGGACCCCGTCAAAGAGGTCTCCTGGTCACCGGACGGCCGCTGGATCGCCTACACCACCGCACCGGGCGGCGGCGAACACACCCGGGTGCTGTGCGTGCGGCCCGACGGCTCCGACCGGCACATCCTGGCCGGCGCCGACCCGGCCGAATCCGCCCACCTGGGCCGCTGGGCGCACGACGGCTCGGCCGTCGCCGTCACCGTCGCCGCCCCGCCCACCCGCGCGTACGGAGACGGTACGGGGGACCCCGTGGACGTCGGGTCCGCCGAAAGCCACCCCGACGGCACCCGCCTGCCGGCCGACTGGGCCGACCGCGACGGCCACCCGACGCTCCTGCGTGCGGCCGCGTACGACGTGGGACCGGGGACAGGGCCGACCGCACCACAGATCGACCTCACCACCCCGGCGGCACCCGCCGTCCGCTCCGGCGGCGGCCTGTCCGCCTACCTGATCGATCCCGACGGCCTGGCATCACCCGTCCTGCTCGCCACCGAGACGCACGCCGCCACCCTGCGCGTGTGCGACCTCAGTCGCGACGGCGCGCTCGTGCTGCTGCGGCGGGGGCCGCGCGGACGCCGGGAAGCGGTCCTCCGGCGCATCGCCGACTCGGCGACGACCTGCACCGTTCCCGTCGCCGACGGCGATCCGTGGATCGGCCGGTTCTCACCCGACGCGCGGACGCTGTGGCTGCGCAGCAACGCCGACCGCGAGTACGCGGCACTGGTCGCCGTCGCTCTCGACGCCGACGGCACCCCGCGCGGCAGGTCTGTAGTGGCGGAGCGCGAGGGCAGCGACCTCGAACTGCTGGCCTTCGCCCACGGCGGCCGCACCGCCGTGCTGGCGTGGAACGTGCAGGGCGCGAGCGAACTCGAATCCATGGCGATCTCCCCGACTGCACCCGCCCCGGACGGCCCGGTCGGGACGACCAGTCGCATCCCCCTGCCCCACGAAGTCGTCACGCGGATCGTGGCGGCCGGCCCGGGGGGACTGGTGCTGGCACTGTCCGGCTCGCAGCGTCGGCCGGGTGTATGGACCCACGACGGCGCGTATACGCCCCGCACTCCGTGGTCCTCCCGTGACGAGGACGCCGTCCCACCGGGCCGCCCGCCCGTGCGCCCCGTCCCCCTGCGCCTCACGGCCCGGGACGGACTGCCGCTGAGCGGCTGGTACTACCGGGCACCGGGGCGCCCCTCGGGCGAGCCGGCGCCCTGCGTGATCCATCTGCACGGCGGTCCCGAGGAACAGGAACGCCCGGTGTTCAACCCGCTCTACCACGAGCTGCTGGGGCGCGGACTGGATGTCTTCGCCCCCGATGTCCGCGGCTCCTCGGGGCACGGCAGGTCGTTCGTCGACGCCGACCTCGGCGCCGGCCGCTTCGCCGCTCTGGACGACGTGGCGGACTGCGCGACCCACGCCGTGACGGCCGGTCCGGCCGACCCGACCCGGCTGGCGGTCATGGGCCGCTCGTACGGCGGCTATCTGACCTTCGCCTCCCTCGTGTGGCACCCGGGTCTGTTCCGTACCGGCGTCGCCGTCTGCGGCATGTCCGACCTGCTGACCTTCTTCGCCGGTACGGAGCCCTGGCTCGCGGAGTCGGCGGCACACAAGTACGGCCACCCCGAGCACGACCGCGAGCTGCTGCGCACCCTCTCCCCGATGAGCCGCATCGACGCCCTGCGGGTCCCGCTGCTCGCCGTCCACGGCGAACACGACACCAACGTGCCACCGGGGGAGTCCGAGCAGTTCGTACGGGCCGCGCGTGCACGCGGTGTCGCCGCCGAACTCCTCACTCTGCGCGACGAGGGCCACGACTTCCTGCGCGCGGACAACCGGCGACTTTTCCGCCGGGCGGCGGCGGACTGGATGGAGCGCCACCTCCCCCCGTGATTTTCTCGCCACCATGGGTGAGGGTTCGACCACCGGGCGGCTGGGGTACCCGATATGTCCACAAACCAACTGGAACCAACCGGAACTTTCCGGAGGTGATGGGAGTGACAACCTCTCCCAGGTCGTCGATGGAGACCCATCCCGACATCGTCGCCATGCGCAACCGTCATGAGATGGCGGAGCGCGCCACCAGCACGCCGAGGGCGCAGGCCATCGAATCCATGGCCTTCCTCACCGGCGTCTACCTGGCGGCCTCCCCATGGATCGCGGGGTTCAGCAACCTGTCCGCCCTGGCCATCAACAACCTCGTCGTCGGCATCGCCTACGCGCTGCTGATGAGCGGAGGTTTCGGCCGCGCCTACGAACGTACGCACAGCATGGCGTGGGCCGCCTGCGCGCTCGGCGCGTGGACCATCATCTCGCCATGGGCCGTCTCCGGTGACGTCAGCACCACCAGGACCATCTGGAACAACGTCATCGTCGGCGCCATCGGCCTCCTGATGGCTCTGGCCGCCAGTGCCGTCGCCAGCGAGAAGCGACCGTCGCGAGGAGAACGCACGTCCGTCTGAGTAGGCAGGATTTACCGTTGCTGCCCGCGGCCTGGCCCGCCCGGGCACAGGCAGGGCCGCGGCGTGGAGCCGCTGGTGGCGGACAGTGCCGGCGCCGAGCGGGCAACGAACCGCACAGCTGCCGCTCAGTGCGGAAGCTCCACCGTCACACAAGGGCTCAGCGCTCGCAGGAAGTCCGCCGCGTCGAACATCGCGTCCCCGGAAGCATGGTGTGGGGGACTTGCAGAGGATGTGCGTGGCTGCCGGTAGCGTGAGCGCCGTGATGGTGGGCACCGAAGAGACCCGGCTGGTCATCCTGCGCGGCAACAGTGCCTCGGGCAAGTCGTCCGTCGCGGCCGGCCTGCGCGAGAGGTTCGGCCGCGGTCTGGCCCTGGTCGGTCAGGACAACCTGCGCCGCATCGTGCTGCGCGAGCGGGACCGGCCGGGCGCGCCGAACATCGGACTGATCGACCTGACGGCCCGCTACGCCCTGGACGCCGGCTACCACGTCGTCGTCGAAGGGCTCCTGTACGCCGACCGCTACGGTGAGATGCTCGCCCGGCTGCGCGCCGACCACCGGGGCCCGACCCACGCCTACTACCTCCACGTGCCGTTCGAGCAGACCCTCGTCCGGCACGCCACCAAGCCGATCGCGAACGAGGTCGGCGAACCGCAGCTGCGCGACTGGTACCGCCCCCTGGACCTCCTGACAGGCGCGATCGAAACCGTCATCGAGGCCGACAGCACCCTGGAGGCGACCATCGACCGCATCATGCACGACACCGGCCTGGCCGCTCTTCCTGCTCTCGAACTCTGAGCAGTGGGCGGCCGGCCGTTCACTGCCATCGGTAGAACCCCTGACCGGACTTGCGGCCCAGCTCGCCGCGGGCGACCTTCTCCCGCAGCAGCCGCGGCGGCGCGAACCGCTCGCCGAGCGTCGCGTGCAGGTGCTCCGCGATGGCCAGGCGCACGTCGAGTCCCACCACGTCGGTCAGGCGCAGCGGGCCCATCGGGTGCCGGTAGCCGAGGCGCATGGCCGTGTCGATGGCCTCCGGGTCGGCGACGCCCTCCTCGACCATGCGGATCGCCTCAAGTCCGAGGGCGAGGCCGAGACGGCTGCTGGCGAACCCGGGCGAGTCCTTGACGACGACGTCCTGTTTGCCGAGGGCGTGCGTCCAGCGGACCGCCGAGGCCAGGGTCGGTGCTGCGGTGTCAGGCGTCAGGACCAGTTCGACGAGGGCGGACACCGGCACGGGATTGAAGAAGTGCATCCCGAGAAACCGCCCCGGAATCCTCAGGCCCGCCGCGAGTTCGGTGACGGACAGGGCACTGGTGTTGCTGGCCAGCACGCATCCGTCGTGCACGGCGTCCTCGGCGGCGGCGAGCAACTCGCCCTTGAGTGGCGCGTCTTCGAAGACCGCCTCGACTACCAGGTCGGTGTCGTGGGGCAGTTCGGCGACCGAGGAGACGACGGTCACCAGGTCCGGCACCGTGAGGTCCGGCAGGCCGGCGAGCGTCCCTTGCTCGGCCGCCTGCCGAAGTCCCTTGGCGACCCGCTCCATTGCCGCGGCCGCCGTGGCTCCGTCGCGCTCCACCACGACCACCCGCGACCCGGCGGCCGCGAAGGACTGGGCGATGCCGGAGCCCATGCGACCGCCGCCGACGACCCCCACCACTGCGGGTGGCGCTGCTGCCGAGGTCATGCCCGGCCTCCCTGCTTCTCCAGGAAGCGCGTCATCCGCTCCTCCTTGTCCGGGCTTTCGAAGAGCACCGCCTGGGCGAGGTCGTCGGCCAGCGGATGCGCCCCCTGGGCGTCGGTGACGAGCTTCGTGAGCCGCAGGGCGAGCGCCGAGGAGCGGGCCATCCGGTCGAGCAGCGCGTGCGCTTCGTCGGCCAGCCGGTCCTCCGCTACGACGTCCAGGACCAGCCCACAGCCGAGTGCGGCGGGGGCATCGAGGACGCGTCCGGCGAGCAGGACCTGCTTGGCCACCGACTCGCCCACCAGCTCGCGCAGCCGCCAGCACGCACCGGCGGCGGCGAGGATGCCCAGGCCCGGTTCGGGGTTGCCGAAGACCGCGTTGGGCCCGGCGAGCCTGACGTCACAGGCGTACGCCAGCTCGGCGCCGCCGCCCAGCGCCCAGCCGGGCACGGCGGCCACGGTGGGCAGCGGCAGCCTGCGTACCCGTTCGAACAGGCGGCTGTTGATCCCCTCCAGTGCCTCGTCCCGCCCGCGCCGCCGCAGTTCGCCGATGTCGGCACCGCCGGCGAAGACCCCGCCGTGCCCGGTGAGCAGGAGGAGCTTCGGGGTGTGCTCCAACTCCTCGCACACGCGGTGCAGTTCGGCGATCATGCGGGTGTTGATGGCGTTGCGGGCGGCAGGCCGCCGCAGGGTGACGACCACCCGGTCGGCGCGCTCCTCGACCGTCAGCGTCTCGTACGCCGTCTTCTCGTACGACGCCTCCTCGCGCGCGCTCACACCCGCTCCACGAGCATCGCCACACCCTGTCCGACCCCGACACACAGGGTCGCAAGGCCCCGTCGGCCGCCCTCGCGTTCCAGTCGGCCCAGCAGGGTGAGGAGGATGCGGGCGCCGGAGCAGCCCAGCGGGTGGCCGAGGGCGATGCCTCCGCCGTCGGCGTTGACGCGGTCGGGGTCGAGCTTCAGCCGTCGTACGACCGCCAGAGCCTGGGCGGCGAAAGCCTCGTTGAGCTCGATCGCGTCGAGGTCCTCGGCGGTCCAGCCCGCCCGTTCCAGCGCCTTGGCGGTGGCCGGCACCGGGCCGAGTCCCATCAGGTGAGGCTCGACCCCGGCCGAGGCGGCGGTGACGACCCGGGCCCGGGGAGTCAGTCGGTAGCGCTCCACCGCGGTTTCGCTCGCCACCACCAGAGCGGCACTCCCGTCGGACAGCGGTGAGGAGTTGCCCGCAGTGACGATCCCGCCCTGACGGAAGACGGTGCGCAGGCCGCTCAGCTGCTCCAACGTGGTCGTCGGCCGCGGCCCTTCGTCCTCGGTCACCTCACCGCTCGCGACCGGCACCGGGACGATCTCCGCCGCGAAACGGCCCGCCGTCCGCGCGTCCACCGCGCGTCGGTGGCTGCGCAGTGCGAAAGCGTCCGAGTCCAGGCGGCTGATGCCGTCCAGGGCGGCGAGGTTCTCCGCGGTCTCGCCCATCGACACGGTCGTCGTCGCCGGCAGGCGCGGGTTGGTGAAGCGCCAGCCGAGCGAGGTGTCGTGAACCTCGCCGGGCCGGGCCCAGGGCGTGCCCGGCTTGGCCGTCACCCACGGCGCACGGGTCATCGACTCGACCCCGCCGGCCACGACCAGCTCGGCATCGCCCGCACGGATCGACTGCGCCGCCGACGCGACGGCCGTAAGCCCCGAGGCGCACAGCCGGTTGACGGTGTATCCGGGCACGGTGTGCGGAAGCCCGGCCAGCAGTACGGCCATCCGCGCAACGTCCCGGTTGTCCTCGCCGGCCTGGTTCGCGGCGCCGAGGATCACCTCGTCCACGGCGTCGGCCGGGATTCCGGCGCGGCGCACGGCCTCGCCCACGACGAGCGCGGCCAGGTCGTCGGGGCGCACCGAGGCCAGCGCGCCGCCGTAACGGCCCTGCGGGGTACGGGCCCCGTCGATCAGGTAGACCTCATCGGACATCGGTGTGCTCCTCGGTGGAGGACTGCAGGACGGAGAATCGGCCGGTGACGAACGCCGGGTCGGTCAGGGTCGCGTTGGCCGCCGGGTTGGCCGACGTGCCGTGGAAGTCGCTGAAGGCGGCGGACTGGTTGGGGAACACCTTGCCGGTCGCGTACACGCAGGCGGTGAGCGCGCCGTGGCGCCGTACGGTGTCGTGCAGGACGCGCAGGGAGTGCGCGGTGTCGTCGGTGGCGATGACCAAGGAGACGGGACCGAACCACTCACTCGTGTAGGTCTTCATCCGTACGTCGGGGTGGGTGGCCAGGGCGTGAGCGGCGCGCTCCTCGGGCCGCGAGGCGGCCAGCAGCACCACGTCCGGGTCGAAACCGGCCTCCGCCAGGACCTCACGGGCGATCCGCACGGTGATCGCCAGTGGCAGCACGGCCCGCCGGTGCGGTTTGACGGTCACCGCGTTGCCCGTGACCAGACTCGCGAAGAGTCCCGGACAGCCGTTCCAGGTGGGAAACGTGTTGCAGGCGACGAGCACGGCCACGCCCCGGCCGACCGGGGTATAGGTCTTGTCCATGACCAGCGGTCCGCCGCGCCGCCGGGGCTTGCTCCAGCGAGCCGTGGCCGGATGGCGCCGCTGCGCCTCCCAGGCGTACGCCACCGCTTCGAGCCCGCGGTCCTGCGCGTGCGGACCGCCCGCCTGGAAGGCCATCACGAAGGGCGACCGGTGGTGTGCTGGACGGCGTGCGCGATTTCGAAGCTCGCCGCGTTGAGGCGGGCCAGGATCTCGGCCGCCACGCCGGCCCGGATGTCAGGGGTCGCCGAACGCCATGCCTGGGACGCAACCTTGGCGGTCGCGACGGCGGCTTCGGGCGCCAGATACGGGTAGCTGATGCCGAGGGGGAAGCCGTACGGCGACACCTCCGTGGCCGGGACGGTGCCGGTGGTGGGGTGCCCGGCGAGCGGGAACGCGCGGTCGAGCAGGGCGCGGAAGGCCGCCTCGCCCGACTCCGCCGCCCCGGCCCCGTACACCGAGGCGCTGCGGGTTTCCGGGTACGGCGTCCAGTAGCCGCTGTCGGTGGTGCGGGCCACGGCCTGTTCGAGCAGGTCCGCGTGGCGGGCGTAGAAGGTTGACATGAAAGCTCCAGGCCGAACGTTCGATCGGTTGGTGGGTGGATTGGGCCCAGGCGTGAGGGCGACGAGAAGAGAGGGTCGGTCAGATGTCGGCGAGCAGGATCGCCGGGCGTTCCACACAGTCGGCCACGAAGCGCAGGAAACCGCCGGCCGAACCGCCGTCACAGACCCGGTGATCGAAGCTGAGCGAGAGCTGCGTGACCTTGCGGACGGTGAGCTCGCCGTCGACGACCCAGGGTTTGTCGACGATGCGGCCCACGCCGAGGAGCGCCGCCTCCGGGTGGTTGATGATGGGCGTGGAGCCGTCGACGCCGAACACGCCGTAGTTGTTGAGGGTGAAGGTGCCCCCGGTCAGCAGGCCGGGCGGCAGGCTGCCGGTCCGGGCCAGTTCGGTCAACCGGGCGAGTTCCGCCGCGAGTTGGACGGTCGTCAGCCGGTGTGCGTCGCGGGCGACGGGGACGACGAGGCCCCGGTCGGTCTGGGCGGCGAAACCCACGTGCACCTCGTCGAAGCGCAGGATCTCCCGGCGCTCCGTGTCCACGGTCGAGTTGAGCTCGGGGTAACGGCGCAGACCGGCCACGCAGATGCGGGCCAGCAGCGCCAACAGCCCGACACGGCGGCCGGGTACGGCGGCTTCCAACGCCCTCTTGGCCTCAAGCAGCCCGGTCGCGTCCACGTCGACCCAGGTGGTGGCGTCGGGGATTTCGGTCCGGCTGCGTGTCAGCTTGTCCGCGACGGCCTTGCGGACGCCGCGCAGGGGGATGCGGACGGGGCCGTCGGAGACAGGTTCCGGTGTGGGCCGGGTCTCGGCCGGTACCGGTGTCGGTGCCGGTTCCTGGCGGGCGACCGCCTCTTCCACGTCCCGTCGCAGGACCACCCCGGCCGGACCCGAAGGCGTCAGCGCGGCGAGGTCGATGCCGTGGTCCCGGGCCACCCGCCGAACGAGGGGCGAGATGACGCGCGGAGCATGCGCCTCTGTGACCGGCGCCGGTGCGGGCGTCTCCGCAGCGGTGGCCATACGACGGCGGCGACGGCGAGGCTCGGGCTCGTGCCCGGTGCCGTAACCGATCAGGACGTTGCCGGAACCGGCCTGTTCCTCCTCGCGGTACCGCTCGGCGGCGGTGGTGTCCACCACGGCCCGTTCCGGTGCCGCGGGTACGGCCGCACCCACCGTGATCAGCGGTTCCCCCACCCCCAGCGGCGTGCCCGCCTCCGCATGCAGCCGCAACACCGTGCCCGCGTACGGCACCGGGACCTCGACCGCGGCCTTGGCGGTCTCCACCTCGACCACGATCTGGTCGACCGTCACGGTGTCGCCGACGGCGACCTTCCACTCGACGATCTCCGCGTCGGTCAGGCCCTCGCCGAGGTCGGGCAGCCGGAACACCTGCTCGTTCAGCGTCGCGGTGGTCATGCGACCGCTCCCTTCACAAGGTGCCGGGTGTCGGGCTCGTCGGCGAACTGCAGGCGGTCGACGGCGTCGAGGATCCTGTCGACACCGGGCAGATGCGCGTGCTCCAACTTCGGCGGCGGATACGGAATGTCGAAGCCGGTCACCCGCAGGACGGGAGCGGCGAGGGAGTGGAAGCAGCGCTCCTGCACCCGGGCGGCGATCTCCGCACCGACCCCGGCGAAGCCCTGCGCCTCCTGCACGACCACGCAGCGCCCGGTCCTGCGGACCGACTCCGTGACCGTCTCGTCGTCGAAGGGCACCAGGGTGCGCAGGTCCACGACCTCCAGCTCGATCCCGTCTTCGGCGGCGGCCTCGGCGGCCGCCAGGGCCACCGGGACCGAGGGGCCGTAAGCGACGACCGTGGCGTCACGCCCCGGGCGCCGGATCGCCGCCCGCCCGAACGGCAGTGCCCCGCGCGTGGTCAGGTCGGTGTCCTCGCGCGACCAGTACAGCTTCTTCGGCTCCAGGAAGACCACCGGGTCGGGGTCGGCGACCGCGTCCCGCAGCAGCCAGTACGCGTCCTCGGCCGTGGCCGGGGTGACGACCTTCAGGCCGGGGGTGTGCGCGTAGTAGGCCTCGCTGGAGTCGCAGTGGTGCTCGACCCCGCCGATCCCGCCGGCGTAGGGGATGCGGATCACCATGGGTAGGCCGATCCGTCCGCGGGTGCGGTTGCGCAGCTTGGCTACGTGCGAGGCGATCTGCTCGAACGCCGGGTAGGCGAAGGCGTCGAACTGCATCTCCACCACCGGCCGGAAGCCGCCCATCGCCATGCCGACCGCGAGGCCGACGATGCCGGCCTCCGCGAGCGGGGTGTCGAAGCAGCGTTGTTCGCCGAAGTCGCGGGTCAGCCCGTCCGTGATGCGGAAGACCCCGCCGAGCGGGCCGACGTCCTCACCGAAGACGAGGACCCGTTCGTCCTCGTGCAGCGCGTCGCGCAGGGCGGTGTTGAGCGCCTGCGCCATCGTGACCTTGGCCATCGTCGTCAGTCCTCCTGGGCCTGGGTGGCTTCTGCGAGCTCGACCGCCAACTGGGCACGCTGCTCGCGCAGTTGCGGGGTCGGTTCGGCGTAGACGTGGTCGAACAGTTCCAGCGGGTCGAGCACGGAGTCCGTGTTCATGCCGGCCCGCACCCGTGCCGCCAGTTCCTCGGCCTCCTCCCGTACGGCTGCCACGACCTCGTCGCTGAGAGCGCCCCGTGAGCGCAGATAGGTCTCCAGACGATCGACCGGGTCGGCGGCCCGCCACTGCTCGACCTCGTCGTCCTCCCGGTAGCGGGTGGCGTCGTCGGCGTTGGTGTGGGCGTCCATGCGGTAGGTGTGCGCCTCGACGAGCACGGGGCCGTTCCCGGCGCGGGCGTGCTCGACCGCGGAGGTCAGCACCGCGAGCACCGCGACGAGGTCGTTGCCGTCGACCTGCTCGGAGCGCACTCCGTAGCCGATGCCCTTGTACGCGAGGGCGGGCGCCGCGGTCTGGCGGGCCAGCGGTACGGAGATCGCGTACTTGTTGTTCTGGACGAAGAAGACGACCGGCGCGCGGAAGACGGCGGCGAAGTTGAGCGCCTCGTGGAAGTCGCCCTCGCTGGTCGCGCCGTCCCCGACCAGCGCCATGGCCACCCCGTCCTCGCCCTTGCGGCGCAGGGCCTCGGCCGTGCCGGTCGCGTGCAGCACCTGGGTGGCCAGCGGGGTGCACTGGGGCGCGGTACGGGTGGCGGCGGGGTCGTAGCCGCAGTGCCAGTCGCCGCGCAGCAGCGTCAGGACCTCGGCCGGGTCGATGCCCCGGGTGACCAGGGCGACGGAGTCGCGGTACGTCGGGAACAGCCAGTCGTCGGGGCGCAGCGCGAGCACGGCGCCGATCTGGCAGGCCTCCTGGCCGCGGCTGGACGGGTAGACGGCGAGGCGGCCCTGTTTGGTGAGGGCGGTCGCCTGGGTGTCGAACCGGCGGCCCAGGACCATCCGCCGCCAGGCCTCGAGCAGGACCTCGACGGGAGGCTCGGTGTGGTCGGCCGGCGGCCGGGCGACCGGTGTGCCGTCCTCGGCCACGAACCGCACCGGCGTCAGCGACGGCAGGAGGCCCTGGACCGTCTGGCGGAGGCTCTTCACGGACATGGAGGGCACTCGCTTTCTCTGGACACTTGACAGGAGAATGGTGGCCATAGCGGAATATGTGTTCAATAGCTCGGCCAAACCGGCGATGAACTGCCGAAACGAAGCGCCTTGGAGGACAAAGTGTCCGAGGAAATCCCACTGCCGGGGGCAGTGGCCGGACGAACTGCCGTCCCGCTCGACGACATCGACCGCGAGATCCTGAGCCGGCTCCTCCAGGACGGCCGGATCTCGGTCCGCGCCCTCGCCGAGCAGGTGCACATCTCCCGCGCCAACGCCTACACCCGCATCGGCCGGCTCGTGGCCGAGGACGTCATCACCGGCTTCACCGCGCAGCTCAACGCCCAGCGGGCGGGCCTGGGCACGAGCGCCTACGTGACGATGAGCATCGAGCAGAACGCCTGGCGCGACATCTCCCGCGAACTGCGCGAGATCCCCTACGTGGAGCACATCTCCCTCGTCACCGGCGACTTCGACGTCCTGGTACTCGTCCGCGCCCCGGACAACCTCGTGCTGCGCCAGGTCGTGCTGGAGAAGATCCAGGGGATCCTCGGGGTGCGCTCCACCCGGACCTGGCTGGTCTTCGACGAGGTGCGGGGGCGCGGCGCCACCTGGACGAACTGAGGACAGACGCGGTCATACGTCGACCAGCTCGGCGGCGACCTCGAGACGGGCCGCTGGGACGGGAGCCGCCGGCGGTGCGTGCCGCCGGGAGCGCACCACGCGGAACCGACCCGTGACGAAGTGGGCACCGGAGCCCGGCAGTTCGGCGAGCGCCGAGGACGGGTCGGCGGGCAGGTCGTCGAGGTTCTCCACCAGATGCACCCCCGTGTCCAGTGCCGCCGTCTCGGCCGCCGCGAGCACCAGCGGGTCGGTGGAGTGCACCGAGGCGTACAGGGCACCGTGCCGCCCCACGGTACGGCGTAGAAGAGCGAGGCTGTGCGACGTCGAGTCGGTGCCCACCAGGAAGGAGACGAGCCCGGGCCACTCGCGCGTGTACACGCGTTCGTCGCAGGCACGCAGCCGCACCAGAAGCGGGGTGCGCAGGTCGGCGTACGGGTGGTCGGGGTGGGCCACCGGCCCGGAGGCGTGCAGGACCGGGCCGTACCGCGCGGCCTCCGTGAGGGCGCCGCGCACCTCGTGGGCGGTGATCGCGCCCAGCAGCCTTGCCGCGCGGCCGGGATGCCCGAGCAGCCGGTCCACCGCGTCGCCGAGGTCGGCGCCGAGGTCCCGCAGCGTCTTGTGCCCCTCGTCGGTGCTGAAGCCCCGCTCCGGAACCAGGATGTTCTGCGGCGTGGTGCGTACCGTCCCGTGGCACCGGCAGGAGGCGAGGGCGAGTCCTCGCACCAGGCCCCGGTAGTCGTCGGTCGAGTCCACGACCACGGTGTTCAGTCCGGTCCGGTTGGCGAACACGGCGGCCTGGCGGGCGTGTTGCTCCAGCCAGTCGGCGAAACGCCCGGGGCCCGTGTAGTCGACGATGCGCACCGCGGGGTCCGTGGCCAGACGCCGGTGCACCTGTCTTTCCGGTTCGGCCACGGCCAGGGTCACGAGGTCGGGGGAGTGACCGGCCTCCACCAGCACCTGCCGGGCGACCCGCACGGTGATCGCCAGTGGCAGCACGGTGCGCGGGTGCGGGGCCACGACGACCGGGTTGCCGGTCACCAGACTGGCGAACAGGCCCGGATACCCGCTCCAGAGCGGGAAGTCGGGACAGCCGACGAGCAGCGACACCCCGCGGGGCACCAGGGCGCAACTGCCCTCCAGCGGTCGCCCACCCCGTTCGGCGCTCTTCCAGTGCAGGTCCGCCGGGACGCGTTCCGACTCGGCGAAGGCCTGGGCCACCGCCTCCAGGGCACGGTCCTGGGCACGTGGCCCGGCGGCACGCAAGGCTGTCTGGACGGGCTGGCCGGTGGTGTGATGCACCGCGAGGGCCAGTTCGTGGCTGCGGGTGTTGAGCCGGCGCAGGATCTCCACGGCGAGTCCGGCGCGCTGGTGCGGTCCGGCGGCCCGCCAGCCGGCCGCCGCGCGCCCGGCCGCCGCGACCAGCTCCGTGGGATCGCAGCGCGGGTAGTCGATGGCCAGGGCGAGACCGTACGGCGACGACTCCGTGCGCACCCGGCCGAGTTCGCCGGGTTGCCCCAGCTCGAAGGGCCGCCCCAGCAGTGAGCGGAACACCTTCCCCGCGGTGCGGGTCGACCTCATCCCGGCGTCGGCCGCGTCCTGGCCGGTCGCCTCGGTGAAGGGGCGACGGGACTCACCGGCGGCGATCGCGCGAACCACGCTCTGCAGCAGTTCGCGGTGGCGCTCGTAGGGACCGGCACGCATGGCCGTCAGCCTCGCCGACTCGCCGCGAGCGCGAGCAGGGCGTCGTTCTCCTCCGGCAGCCCGATCGTCACCCGGACGCCCTCGCCGGGGAACGGCCGGACCACGACCTTCCCGTCGGCGCAGTGCCCGGCGAAGCCGGCGCTGTCGTCGCCGAGCGGCAGCCAGACGAAGTTGGACTGGGAGTCGGGCACGTCGTGGCCCATGGCCCGCAACCGCCCGGTGACCCGCTCGCGTTCGGCGACCGTGAGGGCGGCCCGCCGGGCGACCTCCGCGCCCTCACCGAGGGCGACCACGGCGGCCCGCTGGGCGAGCGCGCTGACACTGAACGGCACCTGCGTCCGGCGTACATGCGCCGCGATCCCGGGCGGCGCGACGCAGTAGCCGACCCGCAGCCCCGCCAGGCCGTACGCCTTCGAGAAGGTCCGCAGCACAGCCACGTTCGGCCGGTCGCCGAGGAGGGCGAGCCCGTCGGGGACCAGGGCGGGATCGGCGTACTCCCGGTAGGCCTCGTCGACGACGATCAGCACGTCCCGCGGCACCCGGTCCGCGAAGTCGAGCAGTTCCCGCTCACCGACCGCCGTGGAGGTCGGGTTGTTGGGGTTGCAGACGAAGACCAGCCGGGTCCGGGCGGTGATCGCCGCGGCCATGGCGTCGAGGTCGAGGCTGTGGTCGCGCAGGGGCACCCGCACCGCCGTACCGCCCGCCACGGCGGTGAGGATCGGATACGCCTCGAACGAACGCCAGCCGAAGACGACCTCGTCACCGGGCCCGACGACGGTGTGCAGCAACTGCCCGCACACCTCGGAGGACCCGGCGCCCACCGCGATCCGGTCCGGCTCAACGCCGTGGTGCGCCGCCAGGGCCTCGACCAGCGAGGCGGCGTGCAGATCGGGATACCGCGAGACGCCGCCCGCGGCTTCCGCGAGGGTCTTGGCCACCCCCGGCAGCAACCCGTACGGCGATTCGTTGCTGGCCAGTACGACGGCGCCGGGCAGTTTGCGGCCCGGGACGTAGGCGGGCAGCGGGGTCAGGGACGCACGGACACGCACCATGCTGGTCTCGCTTCTGCAGCGCGGGGACCCGAGGCCATGCCGTCGGGCACTTGACAGGGCAAATCGTGCGGAGTGGACGACAAGCGCTCAACTGTTTGGGAAATTCGGCTACGAATCGCCGAAATCCAGGGAGCTGATCGGCAAACCGTCTTCCGGGGAGCCCTACCGGGCCTTTCGTACGAGACGGACGGCGCGCCCTGTGCCGGACCCCAGGTCACCCCCTTGATCACGGGACGGACACAGCGGGCCGTGGAGGCCCCCACCGCGCCCGAGGCGCCAGCAGACTGCTCGCGGCCCGAGCCACGCGATGTCCGCGGCCCGCCCCGTTCCGATCGAGGGAGACCATGCACAGCATCCAGACCCGCCTCCGCCACGCGGCCCTGATGGCGGGCGCGACGGGCCTCGCGCTGCTCGCGACCGGCTGCTCGAACGCGTCCGCGGGCGCGGGGACCGGTGGCTGCCGCGACGCCGGCGACTGGTCGGGACGGGAGCAGGCGGCCTGGGTGCGGACCGCGGTCGCCTTCCAGGGGACGACCGACGGAACGGACCCGTCGTACGAGAAGGCAACGGTCGTCGTCCGCGCACCGCGTACGGGCGATGTCCGGGCGCTGTGCCGACCGCTCGCCGTACAGGTCGAGTTCTGGACTTTCACGGCCACGACGACGAGGCCGGAGATGTCGTTCGTCATGCGCTACGGACTGTCCACGGACGGCACCAGAACCCGAACCGTCCCTTTTCCGACGGGCCTTCCCATCGGACACGACGGCACCTGCATCCGGGTCCTTGTCGCGGCGTACGCGGGCACACCCCTGGTCGGGGAGGGACTTCCCCGGATGACAGGGGACTTGGCCACAGCCGGGGACGCGGACGTGCGCTTCAGGGCGGAGCGGATCGGGGTCCACCGGCTGCTGCCGCCACGGGGCCCCGCACCGTGCGAGGCGGACCGCTCGACGCCGAGCTCATCACCCACCGGGTCGACGAGCTGGGACATTTACCATCCATGACCACGAAGTCGGAAGAACTACCGGCCCCGGATACCCGCACGCCATCGATCAACTTCGTGATCACCGCTTGTCACGTCCCACCGACTGATCGTGCCGTCCTTGCTCAGCGCCGGCCAGACAGGCCGATCGCCATCATGCACGGGGGTCAAATCGGTGATCGCAGCACCCGAACTCGGCGGATGCGTCGGCTCGTCGAGCGCTATGCCGAGTTGGGCAGGTGCGGGGAGCGGAGCACGAGAAGGGTGATCTCGCTGGGGGCGAAGACGCGGAACGGCGGGCCCCAGAAACCGGTGCCGCGGCTGGTGTAGAGGAGGGTGCGGGGGCCGTGGCGGGTGAGGCCGGCGAGGGCGGGCTGGTCGATGCGGACGAGGTGGTGGAAGGGCCAGATCTGGCCACCGTGGGTGTGGCCGGAGAGCTGGAGGTCGATGCCGGCTGCCGCTGCCCGGTCGATGAACTTGGGCTGATGTGCCAGGAGCAGGACGGGCAGGTCGGGATCGGCGCCGTTCAGGGCTCCGGCGAGGTGGGCGCGGTGACCTGCCAGGCCGGAGGACTCGGCGGTGACGTCGTCCACGCCGGCGACCACGAGGGTGTCGCCGCCGCTTTCGAGCAGCACATGGCGGTTGCGCAGCGGTTCCCAGCCCAGCTCGTCCATCAGGTCGACCCAGCCCTGGGCCTCGCTGTAGTACTCGTGGTTGCCGGTGACGTAGACACGGGCCCGGGTGGCCCGCACGGTTGCCAGTGGGGCGGCCTGGGCGCGGCGGCGTTCGGCCGTGCCGTCCGCGATGTCGCCGGTGTGGCAGACCAGATCGGCCTCCAGGGTGTTCACCGTCTCGCACACCCGTGCCGACCAGCGGGCTCGATCGAGTGGGCCGTAGTGGGTGTCGGTGATGAGGACGACACGCAGGCCGTCCAACCCGGCGCCCAGCCGCGGGAGTTGCACGTCGAGTCGGCGCACGCGCGGTACGCGGCGGGCCTCGGCGTAGCCCCAGGCGAGCAGCACGGCGGTGACACCGAGGACGGCCCACGCGACGATTCGGGCCCGGTCCTGGCTCTCGCCGACGCCGGCCACCGTCAGGGCGAGCCGCAAGAAGACGCCGAGCAGGACGGACCAGGTGAACAGGACCCAGCTGCTGCCCAGCAGCGTGTCACCGATGATCGCCGCCCGGTCCTGCTGACGCCTGCCGTGGCCGCGCATCATCGCGAGCGGCATACCCCCGAGGCCGAGGACGAACAGGGCGGTGCCGACCAGCGTGACGGGCAGCGACCAGTGCTGGCCGGTGTACAGGAGCACCCAGCAGGGCACCGTCCACAGAAGTACGGGCGCGGCCAGGGGGAGGTAGCGCATCAGGCGGTGCAGTCGGCTCTGCCGCGGAGCTTGCTCTGCGCTGTCAGCGGGTCGGGTGTCGCTGGTGTCGGTCACGCTTGCCCTCTCTGACCAGGCTGCCGTCTCCCGCACTGTATCCGGTCGCCCTCGGCCCGGCCGGGTCGGTGTTCATGGCCGCGGCCCTTTGGGGCGAAGGGTGCTCTGCGGGACGGCTACGCTCTGCCGCCGACACCTTCCGTGGGTGGAGCCGCGACCAGGGCGCGGCACAGCGCCACGCGGACCATGACGGGTACGGATACCAGAATCACGGGCACGGGGTTCACCTGGCGGCATCGTCCGTTCCCCGCCACCGCCGTAGGGCGAGACCAGCTTCGCCGCCCGCCTCCTGTGCTTGCTCCTGCCGGACGTGTTGGTGCTGTGACAAGGGCGTCGACGCCAACAGCTTCCTCGCCGCCGTCGCCGCGACCCGCGCCTCGGGTATACCGCCTGTCCACGAACGTGACCGATCCTCCGCGAAGGGGGTAGCGGCCGGCCGGGCGCAAATGAGATCGACAACGGCCTCCCGCGCGTGGGCGGCCGTCAGGGTGTTGTTGCGGGCAACTGGGTGGGCACCGCGGGCAGCATGATGCCATCGCCGATGGGCGCGGTGTGCGGCAGGAGTCCGCCGGACCGGGCGATTTGCAGCAGGTTCGGGAGCGTGTACGGCTCTGCGCCGTCGAGGTCGACCTGATAGCCCAGATCGCCGAGGCTCGCTGCGGTCATCCGACTCAGCGGGTTGTTGCTGCCCGAAATGAACGGTGACATGAGTTCGTTGACGAATACTGCTTCTCGCCAGTGGCTGTCCCTGGTTCCTGGTCCGCCGAAGTTGGCGACCGGTACCGGTACCGGCTGGGCCTCCGAGACGAGCGTGGCGAACTCCTCTTGGGCTTGAGGGCCAGTGAACTCGGGGTTGCCGCCGCCGGCTCCGGTGAGGAGACCGAAGGGCTTCCACAGGGTTCCGATGCCCAGTACGTGCCCCATTTCGTGGGTGATGACGTCAACGAGCGTGCCCTCTGTCTCCATGCGTGCCAGATCGGCGGAGTCGAACCTCATCACGCCTTTCACGGGAAGCCGAGGACCGAACTGGGCGGCGCCGTCACGGAAGTCGGTCGGGCCGGCCATGCCCAGGACGCCGCCGGGGCCGTCGATCGTGACGCCTTCCGCCTCGATCAGCAGGTCGTCGATGATGTCATCGCCGACGACTGCGGTGTCCAGGTCCCCAACGATGACCTTGGCCCAGCGATCGGCGGCAGCTGCGAAAGCGTCCTGCTGATTCGCTGTCAGCCCGCCGAGGAAGCGGACCTCGATGGTGAACGGTGATGTGGTGTTGGCGATTTCCTTGGCGCGTTGGAAGTCGGCTACCGCTCGATACGTGTTGAAGGTGCCAGTGGCGACTTTGCCCATCACGGAACTCCTTGCCTTGCCTCCGGTGAGAGTCACCCCCTTCACCAGGCTAGGCCGAACGGAGTACCGGCGCGCGTCAACACTTCCGTCCCTCTTTACCAGGCCACCGAGTCGAGACGCGGGCAGCGTCGTCCGTGCACCAGTTGACGTACCCGCCTTCGGTCCGGGTCGGAATCCTCCAGTACCGGTCCGGTGAACACTGATGGCTTGCACTCGAAAGCTTGGCGTGGCTAGGAATGCGTAGCCAGCGACCTCACGGTCCCTTCACTACCGTGCCATGCAGCCGGGTGCACTGCGACAAGGACGAGAAGAGGCCATATGGGGAAATACTGGATACTTTTGGATGGAATGAGTGCTCAGTTCTGGCTCGGGGATCCGCTCCGTATGGAAGGGAGCCATCCCATGGCCCACGGCATATCACTCCACATCGGGCTCAAAACGACGCCCGCGACATGGGGCAGATAGCCAAGGACGTCGGCTTCGACGACCGCACGATCCTGCTCACGACAGAGGCAACAGTCGACAATGTGACCGCCGAGCTCCGCTAGGCAGCCAGGATCCTGACGCCCACTCGGGTCACGGCGGCCAGCTGCCCGACAGGAACGGCCCCGAGGACGAGCCCGACCGCCTCGACGAGACCATCGTCCTCTACGACCGCGAGCTCATCGACGACGAGCTGCACAAGGAATGCGAAGCGTTCGCCGAAGGGGTCCGCATCTCCGCCTACTTCGACTGCCGCCACAGCGAAACAGCCGTCGGAGCGGTGCGGAACCTCCTCACCTCGGAGACGATGGAGCAGCAGTACCAGCGCAACCTGCAGCCGAAGGACACACTTGACCTGCCGGCCAGCGTCCTCCTCATCTCGGCCTGCGCGGACAACCAACTGGCCGCTGACGGCTGGGATCCGCGGAGTTCGGGGTGGGCGTGTGGGGAGGAGGCAGTCATGCTTGGCCTCGACCGGTGCGCACAGAGCGTCGCCGTAGACGCCGCCCTGCGCTCCTCCCGCACAGCGGGCTTGCCCGCCATGCCTACGAATCGGTCTCAATCCCCGTCAAGGTTTGGGCGCTGACGGCCGTCCGGCCATCATGTGGCCATGCACCGGCCGCTCAGTATCCACACCCCCGAATGGTTCACGGCCGACGACTCGACCCTGAACGTCGCGCTCGTGTACCCGATGCAGGGCCCTGCCGGGATCTTCGGTCCTGCCTGTGAGGCGTGTGCGCGGCTGGCCGCCGAGGAGATCAACAGGGCCGGCGGTGTGCTCGGCAAGGAGCTCCGGCTGCTGGAGGTCGACGGCGGTGCCGACCCGCGGAAGGTCGCCGACGAGGTCGAGGCCCTGGTGGCGACCGGTGTGGCGCACGGGGTGACCGGTTGGCACATCTCCTCGGTCCGGCAGGCGGTGGCGCCGCGCATCGCGCACCTGGTGCCGTACGTCTACACCGCCCTGTACGAGGGCGGGGAACGCACCGACGGTGTCTTCATGACCAGTGAGACGCCCGACTGGCAGCTGCTGCCCGCCATGCGGCTGCTGGCCGAGACACGTCGGGTGCGGCGGTGGTTCGTCGTCGGCAACAACTACGTCTGGCCCAGGCGCACGGCCCGGGCGGCTCGTCGCTACGCCCGCGCGTGCAGGGGTGGGCGGGTCTGCGGTGAGGCGTATCTCCCGCTGGGCGCCGAGGACTTCCGTGACGTGCTGCGGCGCATCGAGCACGCGGACGCGGACGGAGTCCTGATGCTGCTGGTCGGCAGTGACGCGGTCCGCTTCAACCGGGCCTTCGCCGCCTCCGGCCTCGATCAGCGGTGTCTCAGGCTGAGCACGCTCATGGACGAGAACATGCTGATGGCCAGCGGTCCGGAGGCGACCGGTGACCTCTTCAGCACGGCCGGGTTCTTCGCCTCGCTGGCGAACCAGGACACCCTGGACTTCCACGGCCAGTACGCCGACCGCTTCGGCATCGAGGCTCCGGCCCCCGGAAGCCTCGGCGAATCCTGTTACGAGGGCGTACTGCTGCTCGCCTCGCTCATCGAGCGGGCCCGCACCCTGGACGTCGCCGCCATCTCGGCCGCCGCCGAGACCGTCTCCTACGAAGGGCCGCGCGGTCTGCTCCACCTCCGCGACCGGCATGTGCGTCAGCGCATCTACCTGGCGGAGGCGGACGGGCTCGACTTCAACGTGCTCGCCCAACTCCGCGCTCCGCACGACCTGGTGTGACGCCGTCAGGGACGGTGACGCCGCGACCCGAGGTTCCCGGACCTTCCAGGGTTTCGGCCAGCCTTGCGAGCAGTTCGTCCAGTTCCTCGCCGGGGAGCGACTGCTCCAAGTCCCCCCACTCGGCCCGTACTTCACGGACCAGCAACTGCCACCGCTGCATGCCTCGCGGAGTGAGGTGGGCCAGCACCCGACGCCGGTCCGCGGGGTCGACGCGGCGGAAGACCCAGTTCTGGTCGACGAGTTGGTCGACCAGCTTGGTGAGACTCGGGGCCGGCAGGAAGGCGTGGTCGGCGAGGGCCGTCATGTTGTGCCCCTGCCCGTCGGACAGCAGGTCGAGCACCCTCCACGCCTCCACCGAGCAGTCGAACTCCTCCAGTACGGACTGCACTCGGCGCACGGCGAGACGTTCGGCCCGGGTCAGCAGGTAGAGCAGTTCCTGGGGCTGCCTAGCCATCGTGCTCCTCCGCTCGTGCTGTCGACCGCTGTCCGAGCCTACCTGTGATCACCGGGCCCTTGACAAGAGGAACCGAGAAACTGATCCTTCCTGCAGGAAGCATTAATTGCCGTCGCTGTGATGCCGTCAAACCTGCATCTTCAGCGGGGGCCTTTTTGTTTTGCTCGTAATGTTGCTTCCACTGGAAACCATTCTTCAATTGCCGTGAAACGCACCGGAAACAGTCTCCTCGCAGGCTGTGGTCGCACTTCAGCGACCAGCCCGGACGCCACCCCGGAACGGCTGGAGAACCCGTGCGCCAACGCCGCCGCTTCTGAAGAGTGTCCCGCCCCTTCCCTCCCACGGCTCTTTCGAGCCACTCCGATCTTTCGCTTCGCCCTTCGGGGCAAGGAGGTTGTGCATGTCCGGGCTCAGCATCAGCAGACGCGGTCTTCTGGCCGGCATATCGGCAGCCGGCGCGTCCGCCGCCCTCAGCGCCTGTGGGGCCAAGACCGGCACCGAGACGGCGTCGGGCTCCGGCGCCACGGCGGACACGTCCGGCAGCACGGTCAAGGTCGGTCTGCTCAACTCGCTGTCGGGCACGATGGCCATCAGCGAGGTGACGGTCCACAACTCGCTGCTGCTCGCCATCAAGGAGATCAACGCCTCCGGGGGCGTTCTGGGCAAGAAGCTCAAGCCCATCAGCCAGGACGGCGCCTCCGACTGGCCGACGTTCGCCGAGAAGGCCGAGGCCCTCATCACGGACGACAAGGTCGCGGCCACCTTCGGCTGCTGGACCTCGGCCAGCCGAAAGGCCGTCAAGCCGGTCTTCGAGCGGTACAAGTCGCTGCTCTTCTACCCCGTGCAGTACGAGGGCCTGGAGCAGTCGCCGTACATCTTCTACATCGGCGCCACCACCAACCAGCAGATCGTGCCGGCACTCGACTACCTGAAGAAGCAGGGCCTGACCAAGCTGTACCTGGTTGGCAGCGACTACGTCTTCCCGCGCACCGCCAACAAGATCATCAAGGCGTACGCGAAGGCCAAGGGACTGACGGTGGTCGGCGAGGACTACGCGCCGCTCGGCTCCACGGAGTTCAGCACCATCGTCAACAAGGTCAAGGGCTCCGGCGCCGACGCGGTGTTCAACACCCTCAACGGTGACAGCAACGTGGCCTTCTTCAAGGAGTACAAGTCCGCGGGACTCACCGCCAAGAGCCTGCCGGTGCTCTCCGTCTCGATCGCCGAGGAGGAGGTCAAGAGCATCGGAACGCAGTACCTGGAAGGCCAGTTGACGGCCTGGAACTACTACGAGACCACACCGGGCGCGGCGAACAAGAAGTTCGTCGCGGCCTACCAGGCGGCGTACGGCAAGGACAAGCCGACGTCCGACCCGATGGAGGCCGCCTACATCTCCGTCTACCTCTGGAAGGCGATGGTCGAGAAGGCCGGCTCCTTCGACGTCGCCAAGGTGAAGGCCGCCTCCGACGGCATCGTCTTCGACGCCCCCGAGGGCAAGGTCACCGTCGACGGCGCCACCCAGCACGTCTACAAGACGGCCCGCATCGGCAAGGTCGGCTCCGACGGCCTGATCGAGGAGGTCTGGAACTCGGGCAAGCCGATCAAGCCGGACCCGTACCTCAAGGGCTACTCCTGGGCCTCCGGCCTGTCCTGAGGCACGCCCCACGGGTTCGACCCGGCTCCGACACGGGGCCGGGTCACGCCCATGGCAAGCCCGCACGTCGCCAGCCCGCACGTGCATGCCCGCACGTCGTACCCGACCCGGAGCCGCTTCATGACGGTCGTCCTCAACCAGTCCTTCACCGGCATCAGCATCGGTGCCGTCTTGCTTCTCATCGCGCTCGGCCTGACTCTGACGTTCGGTCAGATGGGCGTGATCAACATGGCGCACGGCGAGTTCATCATGGCCGGCGCCTACACGACGTACGTCCTGCAGAAGTCCATCAGCAGCGCCAGGGTCTCCCTCCTCGTCGCCCTGCCGCTCGCGTTCCTGGTCGCCGGAGCCATGGGCGCGCTGCTGGAATGGCTGCTCATCCGGCGGCTCTACACGCGCCCGCTGGACACCCTGCTGGTCACCTGGGGCGTGTCGCTGATGCTCCAGCAGCTGGCCCGGGACGTCTTCGGCGCCCCCAACGTGCAGACGGCAGCGCCCGACATCCTCACCGGCAACATCTCGGCCGGCTCGGTCACCTTCGCCAACAACCGCCTGTTCATCCTGGGACTGGCGCTCCTGTGTGTCCTCGGCCTGACCCTGGTCCTGCGGTTCACCCCGCTGGGCCGCCGTATCCGGGCCGTCGTGCAGAACCGCGACCTCGCCGAGGTGTCCGGCATCGCCACCGGGCAGGTGGACCGGATCACCTTCTTCATCGGCTCCGGCCTGGCCGGCGTGGCCGGCGTCGCGCTCACCCTGGTCGGACCGATCGGCCCGACGATGGGGACCAACTACATCGTCGACGCCTTCCTGGTCGTGGTCGTCGGTGGCATCGGACAGCTGAAGGGGGCCGTCATCACGGCGTTCGCGCTGGGCGTGCTGCAGTCCGTGCTGGAGTACTCGACCACCGTCAGCGTCGCCAAGGTCGTGGTGCTGGTGGCGATCGTCGCCTTCCTCCAGTGGCGACCCCAGGGCCTGTACACACTGCGCACCCGGAGCCTGGCATGACGACCACGACAACGACCACGTCTCCCGAGACCGTGACCCCGCCCTCCACGCCCTTGCTGAACCGCTTCCGCGTGCCCGGAGGGTTCGTCCTCGGTGCCGTGCTCCTGCTCGGCGTCGCCCCGCTCGTCCTCTCCGACTTCCGCCTCTCCCTCCTCGCCAAGTACCTGTGCTACGCGATCGTGGCCGTCGGCGTCAGCCTGGCCTGGGGCCGAGGCGGCCTCATGGTCCTCGGACAGGGCGTCTTCTTCGGTCTCGGCGGCTACGCCATGGCCATGCACCTCAAACTCACCGACGCCGCCGCCACCGGCGAGAAGCTGCCGGACTTCATGCAGCTGTACGGCACCGGCGACGCGCTGCCCTGGTGGTGGACGCCCTTCGCCAACCCTGGCTTCGCGCTCGCCATGACCGTGCTGCTGCCCATGGCGGTCGCCGCGCTGCTCGGCTTCTTCGTCTTCCAACGCAGGGTGAAGGGCGCCTACTTCGCGATCCTCAGCCAGGCACTCGCCGCCGCCCTCTCCATCTGGCTGGTCGGCCAGCAGGCGACCACGGGCGGCACCAACGGCCTCACCGACATCCAGGGCTTCTTCGGCTACTCGCTGGACGACCCGGTCAACCAGCGGATGGTGTACTTCATCATCGCCGCCGTGCTGCTCCTGCTGATGGCCCTCGCCCGTCAGCTGTTCGTCAGCCGCTACGGCGAACTCCTCGTCGCCGTACGGGACTCCGAGGAACGGGTGCGCTTCCTCGGCTACAACCCGGCGAACATCAAGCTCGTCGCGTACGTCGTCGCCGCCGGCATGGCGGGCCTTGCGGGAGCCCTCTTCGTCCCGGCCGTCGGGATCATCTCCCCGGCCCTGATCGGCATCGTGCCCTCCATCGGCTTCGTCATCGGCGCGGCGGTCGGCGGACGGGCCTCCCTGGTGGGAGCGGTGCTCGGCGCGATCGCCGTGGCCTGGGCGCAGAGCACGCTGTCCGACGAGTTCCCCGCCGCATGGACCTACCTCCAGGGACTGCTGTTCGTGCTGGCGGTCGGCTTCCTGCCCGGCGGCCTGGCCTCCCTGGGCGTCGTCCTGCGCAAGCGCCGCACCGGCGGCGGCACCCGATCCCGTACCTCTGGGGAGACAGCATGAGCGGCGAGGGACTGACCGTCCGCGACCTGCGGGTGACGTTCGACGGGTTCACCGCCGTCGACGGCGTCGACCTGGACATCCGCCCCGGCGACCTGCGCTTCCTCATCGGCCCGAACGGTGCGGGCAAGACCACGCTGGTCGACGCGATCACCGGCCTGGTGAAGGCCACCGGATCGGTCCGCTTCGGCGACCAGGACCTGCTGGGCAAGCCCGTGCAGAAGATCGCACGGCTGGGCATCGGCCGTACGTTCCAGACGGCCAGCATCTTCGAGGAACTGACCGTGCTGCAGAACCTCGACATCGCGGCGGGCGCCGGGCGGGGCGTGTGGACGATGCTGCGCCGCCGCAAGGACATCCCCGAACCGGTCGCGAAGGCGTTGGAGACGACGGGCCTGACCGAGCTGCGCGACCGCCCCGCTGGCGTTCTCGCCCACGGACAGAAGCAGTGGCTGGAGATCGGCATGCTGCTCGTCCAGGACGTGAAGCTGCTCCTGCTCGACGAACCGGTGGCCGGCATGAGCCACGAGGAACGCGCGGCCACCGGCGAACTGTTGCAGCGGGTGAGCGAGGACCACACGGTCGTCGTCATCGAGCACGACATGGACTTCATGCGCTCCTTCGCCCGCAGCGTCAGCGTCCTGCACGCCGGCAAGGTGCTCAGCGAGGGCACGGTCGCCGAGGTCCAGGCCGACGCCAAGGTCCAGGAGGTCTACCTCGGGCGCGCCTCCGAACCCGAAGCGACATCATCCGCCGCCGTCGCCGAGGAGGCGTGAGACGCATGCTGGAGATCAGTTCCGTACAGGCCGGTTACGACCGCACCACCGTGCTGCACGGTGTGACGGTCTCGGTCCCGAAGGACGCGGTCGCCACCGTTCTGGGCCACAACGGCGCCGGAAAGAGCACCCTCCTGCGGGTCGCCATGGGCCTGCTCAAGCCGAAGAGCGGCGCGGTCCTGCTGGACGGCGAGGACATCACGCGCCTCGCGCCGCACCAGCGCGTGGCCCGCGGCATGGCGTACGTCCCCCAGGGCCAGCAGTCCTTCCCGCATCTGACCACCGCCGAGAACCTGCAACTCGTCGCCGACGGACGCCCCGACGGCAAGGAGGCGACCGCCGAGGCCCTGGACCTGTTCCCCGTCCTGCGCGAACTGTCCGGACGCCGCGCCGGCCTGCTTTCCGGCGGGCAGCGGCAGCAACTCGCCATCGCCCGCGCCCTGATCACCCGGCCGAGGCTGCTGCTGCTCGACGAACCGACCGAGGGCATCCAGCCGTCCGTCGTCGCCGAGATCGAGGAGACGATCCTCGCGCTGACCCGGCGCGGTGGCCTTTCGGTCCTCCTCGTGGAGCAGCACGTCGGCTTCGCCATGCGGGCCGCGCAGCAGTACTACGTGCTGGAGGCAGGCCGTGTGACCTCCTCGGGTGAAGGCGGCACGGGCGCCGAGCAGACGGTACGGGCCGCGCTCAGCGTGTGAGTCCCAGCCGGGGAACGTGCGGCCCTCGACGGTGAGAACCTGATCCCGTCGAGGGCCGTCCGCGCGTCCGCCGCTGTACCGGGCGAGACTCAGGTGCTGCATCGAGTGCATCGGCCGGAGGCCCGGAGACCAGGAACGAACCCGACGAGTCGGGTCGCAGACCGGTCAGCTCCTCGATGCTCGGGCCGGGCCCGTGTACCGCGTGGGTCGCGCCGACGGCTGTGAGGGTCTTCAAGGTGCGGTAGACCGTGGCGGGATGGATGGCGCCACCGGAGTGCGTCAGTTCCATGTCGCTCGGCTTGGACGTCCTGTGGATCAACCCTGTACAAGTCCCCAATGCCGGGCGGCGGTTACGACGTCGTCGACCTCTGCGCCATCGACCCCAGTTCGGCACAGTCGCTGACGCTGAGCAACTCATGGCCGCGGCCCAGGAGGCCCTGGAGTCCTAGCTCAGACACCAGCCGCAAACTAGCCGGGTGGTCACACGCCCACCGCCGTGGCGGCCTGTTCGTCGTGTTCGCGCAGCATCCGCATGACGGTGGCGGGCGAGGGGTGCTGGCCCTTCTTCGCGCCCGTGGTGATGACGAGCCGCTTGGCGATGTCGCGCAGGCTCATCTCTTGGTCGCGTAGGTGGAGGGCCATGGACAGCATGGACTTGTCGGTGACGCCCGTGCCGCCGATGGTCTTGCCGCGCTTCCGCGCGCTCTCGTGGCCTTCGAGAGTGCGGTCGCGGATGTACTCGCGCTCCATGCCGGACATGGCCGCGAGCACGGTGAACACGATGCCGGAGGGGTCGTGTGAGCCCTTCAGTTCTCCGGTGAGGAACTCCAGGCCGACATCGCTCGCCTTGAGTTCCTCAGCGAGCATGGCGAGTTCGATGCCGCGGCCGAGGCGTTTGTGGTCGTGGACGACGAGGGTGACGGCGACGCCGGAGGAGCGGATCTCCCTGGCGAGCTTCACGGCGGCCTCCAGCTCGGGGCGCCGGGTGGCGCGGGTGGAGATCTTCTCCGAGAAGACGCGCGTCACTCCGGCCTCGGCGAGGGAGTCGAGTTGTGCGTTGAGGGACTGCCGGGCGGTCGAGGCGCGGGCGTAGCCGAGGCGGACGTGTCCGACCGGCTTGGTGCCGGCGCGCATGGGCCGGGGCAGTTCGGTCCACACGGACCCCGGTTTGCGTACGGCGGGGGTCGGCACGCTCAGGGCCTTGGCGAGTTGGGGTACGAGGCGGAAGCGGGCGGTGTGGTACTGGATGGCCACCTTGTTCTTGCCGGTCCGGCATGGGGAGCCCGCGGGGGCGGCGCAGGTGGACATCGGGCAGTCGTGCGATTCCACGCATTTGAAGTCGTCGCTCACGACCCCAGACTGTTTCATGAGGGCGTTTCAGGCGTCCAGTCGTTTGCAACAACTCATGAAACATGATCCCCGCAGGTGAACTGCCGGGCGGCCGGGTGTTTCATGAGCGACCACCTATGAAACACCAACGGCGCAACAACGCCAGTTCTTGTCATGCCCGGCTCGCCGTCGGGGGCCTGAGGGTGCCCGGGCTGCGAGTCAGGGATCCTTCCGTGTTGGGCGCTACGCGGCAGTGCGCACGGCGTAGTCGGCGAGGGAGGGCGCAAGTAGGCCGAAGACCTCGTCAGTTGCTGCGCTCAAGGTGGCTGCGATCTGCCGGTTCGTGCGGCCTGCGGCGGCGAGGTCGAGAGCGTGGTGGAAAAGGGTGCGGTGGGCCGTGGCCAGGAGAGCGGCAGCCGCCCGGGGGGCGAGGGCTCCTGCGGGTGTCGCGGTCTCGGCGGTCAGCGCCGCAGCGAGGGCGTCCTCGCGCTGTTCGTGGAGTTCGCGCAGGCGGGCGCCGAGGGTGGGGCTGCCGGTGACCATCCGGGCGAAGTCCGAGCCGCAGAAGCCGGCGAGGGCGTCATGGCGCGCGACGGCTGCCAGGTACTCGCGGTACAGGCCGGCCAGCGCGGACTCGCCCTCGCGGCGGGAGCCGAGTGCGGCGGCGAGGCTGCCGCGGAAGGTCTCGTGGAAGTCGAGGGCGAGGTCCTCCTTGCGCGGGAAGTAGTTGGTGACGGTCATCTTGGCCACCTGCGCGGCGGTGGCGATCTCGGCGATGGTCACCGCCTCGAAGCCGTGCTCCAGGAACAGCCGCGTCGCGGCGTCGGAGATGGCCTGGCGGGTCTGCTGCCTCTTCAGTTCTCGCAGTCCAGCGGTCATGCACGCCATCCTAGCGTAGGTCGGACATAAAAATGCGTTTGACTCTTTGATGGGTCGCACCTAATTTTATGTCGGTCCGATAAAAGCAAGTGGAAGGGAACCGAGTGAACCTGCGCATCACCCCGGCCGAGTCGGCCGCCGTCCGCGACCGGCTGGCCCGACTGGCCGACGGCATCCCGGATCTGCCCGCCGATGCCGACCTCGCCCCCGCGCTGCCCGCCACCGGCGGGGTGCCTGGCCGGTGGACCAACGCCTCCGGCCAAGCCCCTGCCGAGACCGGCGTCGTCCTCTACGTCCACGGCGGCGGCTTCACCGGCACAGAACCCCGCGCGGAACGAGCGTTCGCATACCGGCTGTCGCAGGCAACGGGCCGCCCGGTGTTCGGCGTGGCCTACCGGCTCGCCCCGGCACACCCGTATCCGGCGGCGCTGCAGGACGTGGCCGCCGTGCACCGCAGCGTGATCGAGCAGGGTGTGCCTGCCGGCCGCATCGTGCACGTCGGCGAGTCGGCCGGCGCCACCCTGGTGCTGTCCGCCCTGCTGGCACTGAAGGCGGCCGGGGACACGCTGCCGGCCACCGCGGTCGTGGTCTCCCCGCTCGCCGATCTCACTCTCTCCAGCCCCTCCCTGACGGCAGACCGGGGCCGCGACACCATCAGCAAGGCGGCACTGGAGACGGCGTGCACCCAGTACCTGGCCGGGGCGCGGCCCGACGCCGCGCCGCAGTCCCCGCTCCACGGCGACTTGTCGGGCCTGCCCGACCTGCTGGTGGTCGCTGGCGGAGCCGAAGTGCTCGCGGACGACGCGCGTCGGCTGGCCGCCGCCGCGACCGCGGCCGGGACCCCCGCGCGCCTTGACCTGTACGAGGACCTCCCGCACGTCTTCCACCTGGCCCTGCTGGCCGGCGCCCCGACCGCCGCCACTGACACCTTCCTGCGCCGCCTGGCGCAGTGGACCCACGAGAGGACCGCATGAACCTGCGCGTCACCCCAGAAGAACCCCTGCGCCTGATGAGTGTGCACGCCCACCCCGACGACGAGTCGAGCAAGGGCGCGGCGACGCTGGCCAAGTACGCCGCCGAGGGCGCCGACGTCCTCGTCGTGACCTGCACCGGCGGCGAGCGCGGCACCGTCCTCAACCCCGCGATGGACCGGCCCGAGGTGCGCGCCGACCTGCCGCGGATACGCCGTGCGGAGATGGCCGCCGCCCGCGACATCCTCGGCATCCGTCAGCACTTCCTGGGCTTCGCCGACTCCGGGCTGCCTACGGACGGCGAGCCGCTGCCGGACGGCTGCTTCGCCGCGACTGCGCTGGAGGAGTCGACCGCGCCGCTGGTGGCGCTGATCCGTGACTTCCGTCCCCATGTGCTGATCACCTACGACGAGACGGGGGGCTATCCGCACCCCGACCACATCCGTACGCACCAGATCACCGCCGCTGCCTTCGAGGCGGCGAGTGACCCCGGCCGCTTCCCCGGGGCCGGGCCCGTCTGGCAGCCGCTCAAGCTCTACTATCACGGCGCCCTGTCCAGGGCCTGGTTCCAGGCCCTCCACGACGGCATGACCGCCCGCGGCATTGCCTCCGGAATGGAAGCGGTGCTCGCCGAGTTCGGCCCGGAATCCGCCGAGGAGCCGAAGTTCACCACCCAGATCCGGTGCGCCGAGCACTTCCCCACGCGGGACAGGGCGCTGCTGGCGCACGCCACCCAGATCGACCCGAACGCCGGGTTCATGCTCCACGACCGCGCCGTGGAGCGTGAGGTATGGCCCACCGAGGACTACCACCTGGCCCGCTCCCACGTCCCGGTCACCCTCCCCGAGGACGACCTGTTCGCCGGGATACGCGCCGAGCGGCCCACGGTGCTGGTCTCCGGCGGCGGGGTGGCCGGATCGACGGTGGCGTACTGGCTGTCGCAGCACGGGTACGCCTCCACGGTCGTCGAACGCGCCCCCGCGCTGCGCAGCGGCGGACAGGCGGTCGACTTCCGCGGCCCGGCCCTGACCGTGCTGGAACGGATGGGCGTACTCGACCGGGTGAAGGAGCGCGACACCGGTATCGGCGACTGCACAGTGGTGGACTCCGCCGGCGAACCGTACGCCGTGATACCGGCCGTGCTATACGCCGGCGAGTTGGAGGTGCTCATCGACGAGTTGATCGAGATCCTGCACGACCGCGCCGCGGAGGCCGGGGTCACCTACCGTTTCGGCGACTCCGCCACGGCGCTGGCGCAGGACGACAACGGGGTGCACGTCACCTTCGAGCACGCCCCTCCGGAACGCTTCGACCTGGTGATCGGCGCCGACGGGGCGCATTCGGCAGTCCGACGACTGGCCTTCGGCCCCGAGGAAGCCTTCGCGCACTATCTGGGCTGCTACTACGCCTACTGGGAGGCCGATAACCACCTTGGGCTCGACGCCGAGGGCATGGCCACCGGCGACGGCGAGACGGCGGCGCTGAGCGTGTTCACCGTCAAGGACAACAGGTAGGCCCGGGTGGGGCTGCTGTTCAAGGCCGATCAGCGGCTGCCCGTCGACCGGAACGACCGAAAGGCGCAGACGAAGATCCTCAAGGCCCGCGCCGCACACCTGGGCTGGCAGGCCCCGGCCCTGCTGGCCGAGCTGGACAGAACCGCCGATCTCTACTTCGACGCCATGGTCCAGATCCGCATGGACGCCTGGTCCACCGGCCGCGTCGTACTACTCGGAGACGCCGGATACTGCGCCGCCCCGACCTCGGGCCGCGGCACCTCCCAGGCCCTGGTCGGCTCCTACGTCCTGGCCGAGCAACTGGCCGCGGCCGACGGCGACCACTCCACCGCCTTCGCCGCCTACGAACACGCCATGCGCCCCTATGTCGAACACAACCAGGCCATCGGCGTCCAGGGCAGCCAACACGTCTTCGCCCGCCCGACCCAGGAGATGTTCGACGCCATGGCAGCCCAGACCCACGCCCCCCAAACCGATCCCGGGCTGGAACCGCTCCTGCCGACCTGATGACCACGGCCAGCCCAGGTGGGGAAGCGACCGAAGACTCGGCAGCGTCTCGCACGTCCTTCATCACATATCTCGACGCGATTGGTCGGCGACGACCACCGGTACACGTGGGCGTGGTACGACGGCGGCCGGCCCCAGATCGAGGCGCTTGTCCATGTCCAGGCGGAAGGTGCCGTACGGGTTGACGTTTGACCAGAACAGCGCGGTCAGGCCGCGCCGGTCCTCGTCACTGAGCCTCGATGCCCAGGCCGTTTCGGCCAGGACCTGCTGCACCAACAGGGTGTTGACGTGCACGAGCGCGGACTGGAGCAGGTGCAGGGCGAGCATCGACGTCTCGGCGTGCTCCTTGTCGGGGCCGGTCAGGGCGCCGTCCTTGCCGTAGTGGAGCACGGTGTTCGCGCTGTTCCAATTCTCCACGACCTGGAGCCCACCGTGGATCTCGCGGCGCAGGCCGGGACTGGCCAGGTAGTCGCAGGCAAAGATCGTGCGCACGGCCCGGCCCAGTTCTTCGAGTGCCTGGTAGGTGGGGTGCTTGGGGCCACCCCGGGTGAAGCGCCGCAGCACCTGCTCCGCCTCCGCCGTTCCAAGCCGGAGCGCGGTCGCGTACTTGACCATCTGGTCGTATTGCTGCTCGATCAGCTCCCAGCGGATCGGCCTCGTCAGCGAGGCGCCGAGGGCGGGCCAGCCGGGCGGGGCGTCGTCGGGCCGGTATAGACGGATGCTGCCAATGTTCTTCAGCCGGGGCAGCAGGCGGAAGTTGAGCAGTTCGGTGAAGGCGAACCCGACGACGCTCGCGCCGTGCGTGTCGACGTAGTTCGACTCGATCTCGGCGTCCGTGCAGTGCCGCAACAGGCCCTCGATCATCGCCGCGACCTCGGACGACGAACAGCTCTTGAGCTGAGAGTAGATACAGACGTTCTTCCGCTCGACGTGCCAGTAGATCATCACGCCGTTGCCGCCGTAGCGGGCGTGGTACTCGGTCATGAAGTTCGAGGACCAGGACCCGAACTTCTTCGAGTCCGAGGCGCACGCGGTGCCGCGGCCCCACCATGCGGTGTCGCGGGCGGCGAAGGTGGCGTTCACCAGCCTGGTGACGGCGGCCCGGAGGTTGTCGACAGTGATGAAGTGCCGGCGCACGTGCCGCAATGCGGCCTCGGTCTCGCCGTGCTCGCCGGTCGCCACGATCGCCCGGATGCCCATATTGGTGCCCAGAGCGAAGAGGGCCAGCAGCAGGCGGCGCTGGAGGACGGCACGCTCGATGCGCTCGTAGGCGGCCACCGAGGAGAACTCCTCGGTGAAGCCGGTGAGGAAGTCGGCGTTCTTCAGCACGTCCAGGAGGTCCAGGACGCCCCAGCGGCGTGCGACCTCCTCCTTGAGGGCCGCCAGGCCGGTGGGCTCGGCCAGCGGCTCCAGCTTCGGAACGGTGATCCATGGCTCGCCCTTGCGGGTGGTGACCTTGACCCCGCCCGCGCTGCCGTCCGCAAGCGAGGCGGAGAACCGGTCCAGGCCCGCGGTCATGCGCTTCTTCAGATCCGCGATGAACGCCCTCGGGTTCAGCGGCTGCCGGATCGCGGCGTAGTGCACGGCGCGGGTGGCCTCGAAGTCGCCGGGCAGGTCATCCTCCGGATTGCGCCAGCGCGCGGCGCCCTCGACGTAGATTTCGCGGCGCCGTACGGCGTCCCGCAGCGCGACCAGAACGCACAGCTCGTACGGGATGCGCTCGACCTTGCCCTTGTCGTCGACGACGTCCTCGCGCCAGTCCTTGCGCACCACGCCGTCCATCGGCACCACGTCCGTGGCGTCGTAGAAGCGGGTCTTGCCGTCGACGTCGGCGTACTTCTTCAGTAGCTTCATCGCGTCCATCACCGGCCGGTAGGCGGTGTTGTTGCACCTGAAGCCCAGCGTGTTCAGCAGCGGAGGCAGCATCTGCCGGTAGTAGGAGCTGTAGGAGGAGCGAAGGGTGGTGCGGACCTTGGCCTTGAAGACCTTTTCGTTCGCCTTCGCCTCGGCAACCAGCTCGCGGAGCGTCTTCTCCCCGACCACCGGGAACAGGGCCCGGCGTACGACCTCGTCGGGCTTGTCGACGGCGGCTGTGGCCAGCTTGAAGAGGATGCCCTCCTTACCGCGGACCTTCTTCAATTCGGCGGTGAGCTGCTTCTCCACCCGCCGCTCGGGGCGTTGATCTTGTGGACCCTAGCGACCAGCAAGTCGACCAGGGCGTCGGTGATCTCCGCCTGCCGGGACGAGCACAGCGCCGCGAGCAGCGTGATCCGTACGTCTTCGCTCGTGTCGCGGAAGTCCGAGGGGTACATCTTGATCGCCCGTGCCCGCCAGACAGCCACCAGCTTCTCCGAGCAGTCCGTGAACAGCCCATCGGGCAGCCCGAGCTTGCGCACGTCGTTGAGCTTGGTGATCTCGGTAAGCAGGGAGTCCAGGCCGACCGCGCCCGGGTCGCGCTTGAGCGCGGCCAGCAGAGCGGTACCCGCCTCGTTGTCCTCGGACACCAAAGACAGCAGCCGAGCCGTGCCCGCCTCCCCCAGGCGGCCGATCGTGCGGGCGCAGAACGTCTTCTCCCACTTGCCCCGCGCTGCGACCAGGACCTTCTCGACGCGGGTACGGCCCGGCGGCTCGATCTTCCGGGCCCGGCACTCGACCAGCAGGGCCTCGCGCTGCCGGTCCTCCACCAGCTCGACCGGACAGACCTCCACGGCCAGCCACTCGGCCAACGCCTTCTCATCCGCGACCGTCGAGGGCCGGAATCCCAGGGCCTCACGGATCTGCTTGCGGTGGTACTCGGCGGTCCGGCCGACCAGCGTGTACTTCGCGAAGTCGGTGGCCGGGACCTTCACCAGATCGGCGACGTAGTCCACCGCGGCCGGTGGGACCTCTTCCAGGACATCGGGGAACCGGCCTTCCAGCTCGAAGAACTTCAGCAAGAGGCCGAAGCCGAGCCGCGTTGTCCCGCTCTTGTTCGCGACCAGGTCCCAGTCGCCGTCTACCAGCGTCCAGTTCGCCAACAGCTCCTCTGGCGACCACTCTTGCCGCACGCCCGCCCCTTTGGCCTCGATCACTCGATCAGACCAACGACAACACCCAGGTCAGGGAAACGGGGCTCGTCCGGCTACCCAAGACCTACTTTGCGGCTGGTGTCTGAGCTAGGACGCCGGGGCCCAGGAGCAGGGGATCGCGTCATCCCCGGCATCGTGCCCAACCGGCCGCGCCGGCCGCTGGCCCCGGCCACATATGTTGACGGGCGAGGCGGACCCGGAGCACCTTGACCAGGTCACTCACCCGGACACCACCGCAGGACTTGTTTTCGCGGGTGACAGGCTCTCGCATGGCAGTACGCTTCTGGTTCACGCGTAGCAAGGTGGACTGAGGTGGCCATGCACCGAAGGACTGTGCTCATCGGCGTGTTAGCAGGGGTTGGGCTTGTGTGCGCTTCCGCCCTCTCGACGGCTCAGTCGGATGTGAACGAAGGAGAAGGGCGGGGTGGTCAGTTCACAGTGACTGACCGTAATGGGAACACGCCCACAGCAAGTCCCCCTCTCACAGCGCGACAACGTGAGCAGAGAAAGCAAGTGGAGACGCGCGAACAGGCCCGGAAGCGGATCGACTACGTAAATCGCCTCCGGCGAGAGGATTCATCCCCCGACTGAGAACATGGCCAGGACGAAAGATTTCCAAGTGAGTGGCTGCCCTTTCTGCTTGATCGGCTAAGGCCCGATGGTCACGGACCTGGTCGCGTACCGCCGAAGAACGTTTCGTCCGGCCGACAGAGACCATGCCGAACAACGCCATACCTGGCCAGGCGCTTCACCACCTGACGCGCAGTGGGCGCGGATCGAGCCAGACCGACGGCCGACCCGCTCACTGTCAGGCTGGGCTCTGCGGTGAAGTCCGCGTCGGTCGTGGCAGGTCTGGTCCGCGGTCCCATGGTTGCGGTCCCGCGGGGAGCGCAAGGCTCTGACCGGCATGCCAGTAGGCGTTTCTTCCATCGAACTGACTGTCGGATGCAGCTCGGTGACATCGGATATCTTGTGGAGGAGAGTTCCTGATCACGGCGGCGGGCTCCGCTGTGAAACCGCTGGGGGGAAACACCGTGGATGACCTGACCAGTTCAGCGCCCCGTCTACTGCGATGGATCGGCCGAGGGATCGCTGGCGCCCTCGAATTCATCGACCTGCGAGACGGACTCCGCGGATCCGGGCGGACCAAGCGACGTCGTGAGCGTCGAACCCAGTGAGGTGAGTGCTGTTTCGTCGTTTCGCAGCCGATAGGGCTGCGTTGTTCGTCGAAGGGCATCTTGTGCTGGAGGCAGTGGTACAGCTGTCGGATCATGCAATTGAACAGGTTGCACTGGGCGGCCGTGAGCGTACTCACGGACGCCGCGAACTTCCGCACTCCGCTCCGCCCCCGGTCGACGGATACGCCAAGGAACGAGCGACGGAGCATCGCAGGCCCCGGACACCGGCGTTGACCGCGGTCAGTCGCAGTGAGCCTGCGGCTCGTGGCGCAGATCGGTCGTCGCGGCGTCCCAGTCGATCTCACTGCGTTCGTCGTCGGCGGGCACCAGTTCGTGCGTGTGCGCCAGCCACTCCGCCAGGGGCAGCAAGGGCAGCTCGTTCGATATTGCACCGGTGGTCATCGGTCACTCGGTCGGCGGCCTGATCGCCCAGCACCTCATCGGCGCCGACATCGGCCAGGCGGCGGTGGCGATCGCTCCCGCCACGGTCAACGACATCGCGTCGCCCGCCCCGCCGTCCGGACTGCGGCTGCCCTACGGGGCCGACGGCGGCGATCCCTCGGCGCCCGATCCTCTGGTGTCTTTGTCGCCGGAGCAGTTCCACCGCTACTTCGCGAACAGGGTCACTGCGGAGGAGTCGGCCCGACTCTTCGAACGCTATGTGGTGCCCACACCCCGACGACTGCTCGCCGACCTCGGATGCACGGACTCGGCGCGCGGTCCACGTGCCGCGGTGGACGTCGACAACGCGGCCCGCGGCCCGCTGCTGCTGATCTCGGGACAGGAGGACCTGCTGGTGCCCGACGCCGCGACACGCGCGGCCTACAAGCAGTACAGCGACGCTCGCCGTGACCGATCTCAAGCAGTTCGCGGACCGCGCGCACTCACTGGTCATCGACAACGGATGCAGTTGCGTCGCGGACTACGTGCTCGGCTGGCTCGACGAAAACGGCCTGCGGGCCCACCGCTTGTAGTGACCGCCAACACGGAGCCCGTACGGGAGACGGGTGCATGCGCTCGCCGATCTCCTTGTTGGTCAGGCCGCTCGCGGCGAGGTTGGCGATGCGACGCTCCTGCCAGGTGAGCTCGGCGAGCTGGGTGGTCGCACGGGTGCCGAGCCCCGAGACGCGGAGTTCGGCCTGGGCACGCTCCGCCCAGGTGGCCGCGCCGAGGCGTTGGAAGGTCTGGGCCGAGAGGGTGAGCGTTCGTGCACCCCCGCGCCACGCAGGACAACGTCACCCCAAGCGTCCTGGTAGATGCGCGAGTGTGCGGGCACCGCGTCGCCCAGGCTGTCCAGCAGCTCGTGGACCCGCTGCCACCACGCCTCGTCACTGCCGTAGGAACTGGCCGCGCCCCTGCCGGCCGCCGTGTGCGACCCGGACTTCCCCGGAGCGACCGCACAGCCGACCCCAGGCGGCTTCACCCTGTGCGGCTCTGGGGCCTTCCCCCGCACGAGGAGATGGGGCACGTCATCGCGTCGAAGGCACGCCCAGGACGAGCGGGGTCGAGATCGTGGTCTGCCTCGCTGACCCGTATGTTCCCGCCGACTTCGCCACTTCTACGGCGGGTGAGCCACCGCGGGCCGGCGACGCGGCGTTCCTCCGTACGGCGGTCACCGCCCTGGCCGCGGGCACTGCCCGCCGTATCACCGACGTACTGGCCGCCCCGCATGCAGGTGGGGCGGCCAGTGCCCCCAAGCCGTCGCGGCCGCCGAGCTCGCCGCCGTCCTGCACGACGAGCGGCTCAGCCTGACCGCGGCCCTGTACGACGCCCCGTCCGTCCGGCACTGTCTGCCCTCCGCCACCGGGCAGCCGCTCGCCGCGCATGTCCCACCAGCCGGTCAAGCCGTCCAGTATGTGGTCGCCGCGGCGCACGAACACGCGGTGACGGCAGACTGGAGCAGCGCCCGCCGCCCCCCTGGTGAGCCTGATCGAAGACGGTTCACCGATACTTCAGCAGGCGCGCTACACGACGGAGGTCCTGCCGCCGAGCGACAGGACCTCCTTGAGGAAGGCTGAACACGGTGACGACCGCCGCATATCAGGGTGAACCCGGCTCCAACTCGGCGACCGCCGCGCGCGCCCTCTTCCCCGAGGCCCGCGAACTGCCCTGCACCAGCTTCGAGCAGGCCCTTGACGCCGTGACGCTCGGCGCCGCCGACATCGCCGTCATCCCGGTCGACAACTCCGCGGCAGGCCGCGTCGCCGACGTACACCATCTGCTGCCCGAGTCGGGGCTGTTCATCGTCGCCGAGTACTTCCTCGCCATCCGCTTCGACCTGATGGGCGTGCCCGGCGCGACCCTGGACCAGGTGGAGTGCGTACGCAGCCATGTGCACGCCCTCGGACAGTGCCGCAAGATCCTGCGGGAGGGCGGCTGGCGCACCCTCGTCAGTGACGACACCGCGGGAGCCGCCCGCGAGGTGGCCGAACTCGGCGACCCGCGGCATGCCGCGCTCGCCCCGCCCGCCGCGGCCGAGCTGTACGGCCTGGATGTGCTGCGTGCCGAGGTCGAGGACGACCCGGACAACACCACTCGCTTCGTCGTCCTGTCCCGGGACGCGGCCTTCGCCCCGCACACCGGGGAGCCGACGATGACGAGCCTGTTCTTCTGCGTCCGCAATATCCCCAGCGCGCTCTACAAGGCACTCGGCGGCTTCGCCAGCAGCGGTGTGAACCTCACCAAGATCGAGAGCTACCAGATGGGCGCGGGCCTCAACCCCAGCCGCTTCTACGTCGAGATCGAGGGACACCCCGACGACGAGCGCGTCGCTCTCGCCCTGCACGAGCTGCGCTTCTTCTCCACCGAGGTGCGCATCCTGGGCGTCTACCCCGCGCACCCGCACCGCGCCAGGAGCTGACAAGGGACGGGTTCCCCGTCGTCGTCGCCGTGGGCGTCGGGGAACCCCTCACCGGGACGACGTAGCCGACCGCGCCGAAGGTTCATACCCAACACACATGTGTGTGGCCATCGACACTTGCCGAGCAACATGGCCTGATCGGGCGCAAGCCGCGACGACCTCCTTAAGGCGTGAGCATGACTCACTACCGCAAGGTTCTCGTCCTCCACTTCGGTGGTGTGCTGACAACACCCCTGCTGCCCGCCGCGCTCACCTTCGAGCGACGCGCGGGACTCGCCGAGGGAACCCTGCTCACCAGCCTCTACACCTCGGCATCCCGCCGGACAACCTGATGGGCCGCATCTTCGCCGACCTTCGCCCCGAGCCTCGCCGTCTGCGCCAGGACGTTTCCTCCGGATCAGTAACGGGACTGCAGGCAGCTGGCGAGCCCATGCCCGGTTGGGATGGGAGCCGCACGTTGTTCGAGCGAGGCGTACGATGCCTGCCGTGGATGCCTCACACGACAACTTGCGGTGCGGGCTCTGTGGGCAGGTTATGGATGCCCAGCACGAGCAGAACCACGAGGAACCGGTGGTCAGCGCCGGCAGGAGCATGGAGTACGTAGTTGTCGAACTGCGTGGAGCAACTGCTCATTGTCAAGCCGTCGATGACCCGTCTCGAATGTTCAAGACCGGGGCCGACGTGCTGGCGGAGCAATTGGGGATTGCCCAGCCCAATCTTCTTGGCTGCCACTACACGTGCTGGGAGACGCCTGGGGAATACGGTGTCTTCCGGCGTGCCTTCGAACTGGTCTGACCTGTGACAGTGCGCCGGACCGTTTCGATCTCCTCGGGTCCCCGGCGCAGGCGCAGGCGCCGACGCGGCGTGCGTCTGGGGCAGGTGCGGGGACGGCTGGAGCGGTCATGCAGCCCCGGCTGGCCCTCGGCCCGGAAGCGGTTGGCCCAGATGAGCACATTGCACACCAACAGACATCTGCCGTGCAAGATCAGCCGGGCATGAGCGTGGGTCACCAGGGCAATCTCCGCTACGCCCGGAGGCACCTCCATGAACAACAACCGGTGGCAGGCGTGTCACCAACCTCCCGGTCGAGTACCCCCTAGCGCGGCATCGCACCGAAGACCGCCCACTGCGGGGAGCCGCACGGCTCCGGCCTGGGCCGCGTGCGGTGGGTCGCCGAGTGGGCTGTCGCCTGTGTCGAGGGGAGACGCCTTGAAGCGCTCCGCCGCCGGCAACGAACAGCCCCGACTCCGCAGTGTCCACATGCCCGGTACCGTGCCGACACCCCCGGTAGCGGAACGAGCTGAGCGGCGGCGGAACCTCCTCGTGCCTCCGCCGCCGCTTCGCGCCGACGGCCCCGCCTGGACCTCAGACGTCCCTGGGGCCGTCGGTGTGTCAGGCGGCTCCGAGCCCGTTCAGCAGGGTGTCGACGACCACGTCGGCGGCCTGCCCGGGGTTCAGCTCGGGCAGCTGTCGGGACACCAGGTGCATCAGCTGCGGCAGCAGCGCGCTCGCCCACCCCTCGGGGAGACCGGTGCGCAGCAGGCCCTCGTCGGCGGCGCGCTGCAGGAAGGCATCGACCTCGTGGACGGAGGCGTCGCGGCGGGCGTGGACGCTGTCGTCGGCGAGCATGCGGGCGAGGTCGACGGGCCAGGTCCGGTTGACGGCGATGATGTTCTCGACGTAGCGGTGCAGGGCGACGGCGACGGGTGCCTCGCGCAGCCGCGCGTCCTCGATGGCGTGCTCGATGGCCGTGAGGCGGGCCTCGTAGATGGCCGCGAGGAGATCCTCGCGGGAGGCGAAACGCCGGTAGACGGTACGCCGGTCGACACCTGCCTCGGCGGCGATGCTCGCGATGCTGGCGCCGGGATCGGCGGCGAGCATACGTGCCCCGGTGGCCAGGACGGCTTCCAGATTGCGTGCTGCGTCGGCTCTCACCGGCCCGAGTCTAGTGCCGGAATGTGCTGCCTGAGACGGCTAGCACCTCTCTCGAGTAGAACATCAGCCTGTAAGCGCTACGGTAACGTGACAAATAAATAGGGTTAAGGCATTCTTATGATGCATGTCTAGAGAGGCCCCTTCCATGTCGAAGGCATCCGAATCCTCATCACCCAAGGCAGGCGGCGTCGTCGCCGCGATGTCTCCACCGCGTTGCCCCGTATAGCGCAGGACCTGAACGGGTTCGACGACATTGCATGGGTCAGCGCCGCCTACTTGCTCGCCTCGACCGCGGTCACCCCGCTGTGGGGCAAGCTCGGCGGCATGTTCGGCCGCAAGCGGCTGTACCTGGCCTCGACCTCGATCTTCCTGATCGCCTCAGTGGCCTGCGGCCTGGCCCAGAACCTGCCCGAGCTGATCGGTGCCCGCGTCGTCCAGGGCGTCGGAGGCGGCGGCATGATCGTGCTGACCTCTGCCTTTGTCGGCGACATCGTCGCCCCGAGCGAGCGCGGCCGCTACCAGGGCATGTTCGGATCGGTCTACGGCGTCGCCAGCATCGTCGGCCCCCTGCTGGGCGGCGTCTTCACCGACCAGCTCTCCTGGCGGTGGGCGTTCCTGATCAACCTGCCCGTCGGCATCGTCGCCCTGACCATCGCCGCCCGCGCCCTGCCCGCGGTCACCCGGGGCGCGAAGGCCCGTATATCGATTACCTCGGCGCCACCGTCCTGGCCGCCATCGCCACGGGCCTCGTCCTCGTCACCTCCTTCGGCGAGCGCTGGGGCTGGGGCTCACTGGCGATCGTCGGCCTGATCGTCGCCACCGTCGCGCTTGCCGTACTACTGGTGCCCGTCGAGCGTCGTGCCGCCGCCCCGGTCCTGCCGCCGGCCATGCTCGGTTCGCGGACCGTGGTGTTCTCCTCGCTGATCGGCTTCTTCGCCAACGCCGCGATGTTCGCCGTACTGGTCTACCTGCCGACCTACCTGCAGATCGTCCAGGGTGTCTCGGCCACCCTGTCCGGCATCTACATGCTGCCGCGCGTCGCCGGTCTGGTCATCAGTCAGTCCGAGCGAAGGTCTGTACGTGTTCACGTGCTGTGCCCCGCCGCGGCGGGCTTGGCGGGTCGGCATCGCGTGCCGACCACCACGACGCGAGCGGAAAACCAGGGGCCGTCCGGTACCGACGACAACCCCCTCGACGACGCCGTCACCGCCGTATTGGCTGCCGTCGGTGACGCGGTCATGCAGCTGGAGCGATAGGAGTGCGGCTGGACGTCTAGAACGCCGCCTTCGACAATGTGTGGCGCGGTTGGTAGACGCCGCTGTGGGCATGCAGGCGAGGGTCCGACGCACGACCGACCGCGCCTGGGTCAGCTCACCGGGGTCGAGCGCCTGTGGGCCGTTCGGCGCGAGGGCCACCGGGTCTCCCGGGTTCGGCCGATACGTTCGGCCCGAAGCGGGCACGGAGGAGCCGGCGAGTACGGTCGCACGCTCGTCCGGGAAGAGATACGTGTTCGTCTGGATCGCGGAGTGGAGTCAGTAGGCGCCGACAACCTGCCCGTCCAGCCAGGCGGTTGAGGTCTCTCGCCCGTCCCGCGAGGCGGTGTGTCGCGCGCGGTGGGTGGCGATGAACGGGTTCCGCAGGACCCTCAGGGATCTCGCGGCCGACTGGGTCCCCCGTGCACCGGGACCGGCCGCCGAGCGGGCGAGGGGGTCAGCGGGCCGCCGCGGCCGACGCGGACTTCTTGCGGGCGCGGTACGCGGCGGCCTTGATCTTGTTGCCGCAGGACTCCATACCGCACCACTGGCGCCGCATGCCCCGGGAGCGGTCGATGTAGACCCGGGTGCACTCGGGGTTGCCGCACTCCTTCATCAGGGGTAGGTCAGGGCCGCTGAGCAGTTCCACCGCCTGTCGGGCGACGGTCGCCAGTGCCTGCTCGGGCGTCGCCTCGGTGAGCCGCCCGGTCAGGGTGAGCTGCGGTGTCACGGGGGTCTTGCGCGCGGCGGCGTTGACCGCCTCGAGCGCCTCCGCGTCGAACTTTTCGCCGAGGCGCCGGTCGGTCACGAGCCGGTAGATGGCCTCGCGTACGGCCGTGGCCTCCTGGACGTCGTCCTCCCCGCCCGGCGTGATGGTGTCCACCAGGCCGGACTCCAGGTACCAGGCGTTCAGCCGCTCCGGCGTCACGAACACCTCGAACCGGGTCGAACGACGGGCCCGGAGAGTGGCCGCGAAGTCGAGCGCCGGGTGGCCGCATACGAAGACATGGTCAAGATTCACATCACCATCTTGACAGGTGACTCATGTCGAGGGCAAGAAGCGTTACCGTTCCAGCCGGTGCTCCCGGCCCTGCCGGCGTCGACGCAGCCAGCGGTCATGGCTGGCCACGACGATCGCGCCCGGACCAGGACCCAGCGCGGCCTCCATTCGTCGCACAGGGTGGGGGAGAGGTGGTTGGTTGGCTCGTCGAGCAGGAGCAGTTGGGGCGGACGGGCCACCAGGAGGGCCAGGGCCAGCCGCCTGCGTCGTAGCCGACGCCCCCCCAGCTCTTGAGGTCGAGGTGGAACTGGGCGGGGTGGATGGGCCCGAGGTCGCGCAGGCGGGCGTACCGGGCGGGGCGTTGGTCTTGAAGCGGCGCCGATGACCACCCGGCCGTCCTGCAGCTCCGGGTGCTCCTGGTGCGGGCAGCGCTCCCGAAGGCTTACGACGCGTCTCTTCCCTTGCGGCGGTTGGGTCGTCGCCATGGGAACGAGTGGGGTTCCGGTCGGCACGTCACCTCTCTGGAAGGTGACGCAAGGAAGGCAAGTCATCCCTCCGTGGGTCCGACGGCGGTCACTCGGGGGCCGCTCCCGGCCCGTCGAGCAGTTCCCGGAGGAAGCCGTCCCGGTCCAGACCGTCCATCTCGGCCTTGGCCGGGGTGCTCCGATAGGTCGCGTCGAGCCACTCCGCCAACGGCGCGATGGGCACCTCGAACAGGGCGCTCAACTCCTCCGACTCGAACAACAGCCAGGACGAGGGCCGCTCCCCGGGCGCCATCGGTCACATCCGTACGTCTCCGGAGCCGCACGTCGCCGTCAGACCGCGGTGGAGCAGCTCACGGCCGAGGCGCCAGACGAGCGCCGGTCCTCGTTCCGACATGAACTCGACCGTGATCACTGCCGGTAGATCCGGGTCGAAACGGAAGATCGCGGGGGTCGGCTGCCGGGTGAACTCGTCCAGCGTCCGGTCGAGATCCAGGCGAAGCGAGGGCGCGAGCTCGGGCGCCTAGTGCGCCCGCAGAGGTGACTGATCACGATGCAGGACAGGAGTTCCCCCTCGATGGGACGAAGTGTGTGTTCACCACTCTTCGCCGGACGCGGTGGGCGCACATCGGTCAGTTGACCCTATGGCGTTCGTGGGCATACGGCGGACCCCTTGTTGAACGCGTTCAAAAAAGCGAGCTACGCTGATGCCGAGCGAAGCCGAGGGGGTTCGATGAAGGTAGTGCTGCCCGGGGGAACCGGACAGGTGGGCACGATTCTCGACCGTGCACTGACGGCGGCCGGCCACGAGGTGACGGTAGTGACACGACGTCCCGTGCGGGCGCACGACATCGGATGGGACGGGGCCACGCTCGGCCGCTGGGCCGCGGCGATCGACGGCTGCGATGTCGTGATCAACCTGGCCGGGCGCAGCGTGTCCTGCCGTTACACCGCCGAAAACCTGCAAGCCATGATGGACTCCCGGGTGGATTCGGCGCGGGTGGTCGGCGAGGCGATCGCCGCCGCCGCGCGGCCACCGCGCGTCTGGCTGCAGATGAGTACGGCGACGGTCTACTCCCACCGCTTCGACGCGGCACATGACGAGGCGACCGGGGTAATCGGAGGCTCGGAGGCCGGGGTGCCGGACTACTGGGCGTACAGCGTCGAGATCGCGAAGAACTGGGAGCGGGCGCAGGCCGAGGCGCCGACTCCCGCCACCCGCAAGGTGGCGTTGCGCTCGGCGATGGTCATGAGCCCGGACCCGGGCGGTGTGTTCGACGTACTGTCGCGACTGGTGCGACTCGGGCTTGGCGGTCCGGTGGCCGGCGGCGCGCAGTACGTCTCGTGGATCCATGACGAGGACTTCGTGCGAGCGGTGGAGTTCCTGATCGCCCGGGACGACCTCAAGGGGCCGGTGAACCTTGCCGCGCCCGGCCCCCTTCCGCACCGTGACTTCATGCGGGCCTTGCGCACGGCCTGGGGTGCCCCGGTGGGGCTGCCGGCGACGCGCTGGATGGCCGAGTTGGGAGCGTTCGCGCTGCGCTCGGACACGGAGCTGCTGCTCAAGAGCCGTCGAGTGGTGCCGGGTCGGCTGCGTGCCGCCGGGTTCGCCTTCACGTATTCCGAGTGGGAGAGGGCCGCTACGGCTCTCGTGCAGCGGGCCAGGAGCCGGTCTCAGTAGTCGGCGACCGCCCCACGGCCAGGCGTTCTACGACTTCCGCTCCGAGCACTGGTTCCACTTGCGCACCACGAACCCGATTCAGTCGGCTTCGTCACCGTACGGCTGCGGACCAGAATCACCCGGGGCGCCGGCAGCGTGGTCGCCGCCCTGGCCATGGTCTTCAAGCTCGTCGAGCCCGTCCAGCAGCGGTGGCGGGCGCGGGCTCCAGCGCGGACCAGGGTGACGAGATGGGGCGCGCTCACGTTCGAGTGCGGCCGCCGCGTCGGACGCTCCGAGAGCCACGTGGCCTGGAAGGACCGCAACTGATCCACAGGTCATGGCTCCTGCCCCCTCAGCCCGGCAGCGGGTCGGCGCGTCGGGCCGATGAGTTCGCCGGTTGCCTGAAGTCTTCCTTGTGACAAGCCCTGCCAGGCGGGTCAGGAAGCGCCGGATGCCGGTGTCATGGAGGAGAGATGGAGATCAGGATGAACAATCCGATTCGGCTGTACATGTCGATGTCGCTCGACGGCTATATCGCCGGCCCGGACGACCGGCCGGGGCAGGAGCTCGGACGCGACGGCGGGCGCCTCTTCAACTGGCTCGACGACCGGGAGTCCGACGGTCCGAGCGGCCAGGTCTACCGCGAAGCGACGGCGACCGGGGCAGTGATCTCCGGCCGTCGGACCTTCGAACTCGCCGGACGCTGGCAGGGCGACCACCACGACGGCGTACCGATCTTCGTCCTCACCCACCAGGTGGATGACGGGGACGTGCCACCCGGACACGCGCGTTTCGTCACCGATGTCGAGGACTGCGCCCGTCAGGCTCGCGCAGCCGCAGAGGACCGGCCGGTCATGGTCCATGGGGCGGGGGCGGCCCAAGCACTTCTGCGAGCCGGGCAGTTGGACGAGATGGAGATCCACCTGGTTCCGGTCCTCCTGGGGGAGGGCCGACGGCTGTTCGACCACCTGGGTAGCGATCACATCGAGCTCGACCTCGTCCGACGGCTCGAGGACCGAGACGTCACGCACCTCCGCTACCGGGTGCATCCACCCGAGGAGGCCGCGTGAAAACGCTCTTCGCCGCCTACCGAGTCACGGACCTGGACCGCTCGCTTGGTTTTTACACCGCCCTGGGCTACGCCGAACTGGGCAGGGTCGAGGCCGGCGCCGGGGCTCGCCTTGTGATCCTCAAGTTCCCCGACGAACCGGCGGCCTCGCTCGAACTGGTCCACCGCCCCGGCGACGGACCGGTCGACGTGGGCAGCGGGTTCGACCACCTCGCGATCCAGGTGGAAACGCTCGCCACCGCCCTCGAGACACTGACCGAAGCCGGTCTGGGACCCGAACCCATCCAGTACCCGGGCGGCCCTGACGGCCCGAAGACGTCTTGGCTCACGGACCCGGATGGTTACCGGATCGAATTGGTGGAGTGGCCGTCCGGACATCCCGACGGCATCACCGCAGCAGACTTCTCCTGAAGCGATCACAGCCTGGTGAGCGACGAAGCTCCCCCCCCGATACGCGAGTTCTCGGTGTGAGGCCGGGCGGCCAGAGCCCGCGTGTGCAGACCGTACGCATGAACCTACCGGTGGGACGGCCCACTTGGCGTGCGGTGGCCGAGCGCCTTGTGCCGGCCCACTGCTCGCGGGCCGGCTGGCCCGGCACCTGCGCAGACTTCACGACCGCCATGAGCCATACGGCCCAGACGCCGGGGACGGTCAGCTTCGCCCGATGAGGACGATCACTCGTGAGCATCCTCTGCCCGGCCAACGGCGGCCGGCCGAGTGGCTGTACCGGCACGCAGCCGGCTGCGCCGTCCAGGTCAGCGGATCACGAACGTCATCGCGCTGCGGGCGGGCAACGTGACGGTGAAGGATCCGTTCGACACCCCGGTCGTGCCCTGCGACGCGACGGTCCTGGTCGCGTCGGTCAGCCACGACGCGACGCTGGAACCGGCACCGTTCGCCAGGGTGAACTGCTGACTCACCGCGGCGGCCGCCTTGTTGACGGCGACCACGACCGTGGAGCCGCCGCCCCGGTACGCCGAGACGTACACGTTCGTCGCCGGATTCGCCGTCGCTCCGATCCGGACGTACCCGGGTCGGACGAACCTGGCGAAGTGCGCCATGGCGGCACCGCGCTTACTGATCTTGCCGTCCTCACGCATCGGACCGTAGCTGCGCCTGATGTACCACCAGATGTAGGCCTGGAACTCGGCGTCCACCATCGCCCGATGGATGTGCTCGCCCACGTCGAGCGCCTGCGGCCAGAGATCCGCAGAATCCGAGCTGTTGGGGTAGTAGACCTCCGTCATCCAGAGCTCCTTGCCCGCGCCCTTCTGCTTGAAGAGGGGGTACGGGAAATTCGCGAACGGCGTGCCGTAGAGGTGGGACCCGATGATGTCCACGTTGCTGAGCGCCACCGGGTCGTTGAGGATCGGGTCCGACATGTTCTTCAGGTACTGGAAGGACTCCGGTGCGATGACCCTGGTGCTGATCGAGCCGGCGTTCTCCCGCAGGAACCGAACCATTTCGGCGGGGGTCCACCATGTCCAGTCCTGCGCGTAGTCGGGCTCGTTCTGCACCGAAATGCCGTACAGGTTCGCTCCGTTGTTCCGCATGTGCGTGGTGAAGTCGTTGAGGTGCTGGGCGTAGGCCCCGTACATGTCGTACCTGAGACGTCGCGCGTTCGTCTGACTGCCGTGGACGAAGGTCTCGACCATGGCGGCGGGTGGATTCCACGGTGACGCGATGACCGCCACCCCGAGTTCGCCCGCGCGCTTGGCGGTCGCCAGGTCACGGCTCCAGTTCGCCCGGTCCTCGGGCACGGGGATTCTCAGCAGGGAGAATCCCAGCTGTCCGTCCGCGGTTCCGAACGCCGCGTCCCGCTGGGCCGCGGTGAGGTCGCCGATCCAGGCCGCGTGGCTCATTCCGCCGAAGCCGCGGATCGTCTGCCGGGTGGCCGAGGGGTCGATGACCGCGGTGGCGGCAGCCGTCACGGCCCCGGTGTCAGAGGCTCTGGCCACCGACGCCGTCGAGGCGAGGACGGGCAGGGACCCCATCGTCGCCAGGACCACCCTCCGGCTCGGCGATCTGCGGTCCCTGCTCTCGGTGTCGTTCCGACGCTGGGTCATGTCTCCTCCTCCTTGCTGCGGGCCTTCTTCCGCACAGACCCATGGGAGCGCTCCCATAGGCAGAGATGACTCACGCTTGCCTTTTCGACGGAACATGTCGCCCCGGTCACCGCTCAGCGGTACGGCAGGACACCAACGTTGTTCGAGATAGTGAACGGCGTCCAAGTGGCGGACCTGACGAAAGTTAACGATGCCACTCACCGCGGTCAAGCCCTTCGACGGTCCTGGCCGAACCCGGTGCGGGTGAGCCTGGCCGACGTCCCTTCGGTGCGGTGGCAGAGCGGCTGACTCCGGCACGAGAAGTTGGCGCGGAGCAGGGTGAGGGGTAGCCAGGGAGACCGAGAGGAACCACGTGGACGCGAGTCGCGACGCGAAGACATCGACGGCGACCACGTCCTGCGGCTCCCGATCGTCGCCACCCGAACCCACTGCGTAAAACTCGGATCAACACATCGGCTGCGGGACAAGGCCTCGACAAGGCGAGCGCGGCCGGCCTCCGTCGAGACCAGAATGCCGGCCGCACTCCTCTCCACTCGGCGCGACCACGCCCACCCGGCCCCGCGGTCAGCGTGTCCAGTACCGGATGTTGCGGAAGCGGGCCTCCTGCGCCCTGAGCCGTGGTTGTAGACGCCGTTCTTGAAATAGCGGGTGGCCGGACCCTGGTCGGCGACCGTAAGGACCAGGGAGTCGTCGAGGTAGACCTTGACTGTGCCGGCGCCGCTGGTCGCCTGGTGGGCGATCTTGACGTTGAACCAGCTGTCGTACGCCCCCGTCCTGAGCACTGTGCCGTCGTAGCGGCGCACGGTGCCGCCGCCCGTGTCGTAGACGTTGAGCATGATGTCGGTGGCCGGTGTGCCCGAGGGGTGGACGCCGCGCAGGATCTGTACGAAGGAGGCGCTGTCCGTGCCGGAGGGGAGGTAGATGTCGGCGTCCCATATGCGGTCGCCGGTCGTGTAATAGGACTCCGTTAGGTCTGTCTCGATCTTGGCCTTGAGTGTGACCCGCTGGGCAGGGGTTGGTGGCAGGTGGTGCAGATGCCGGTCCAGCACCTCAGGGTGTTCTGGAGGGCGTCGAGGACTTGGTAGAGGGTGAGACCGGTCCGGGCGCTTTTGGGGCCAGGCGCTGTTCGGTGAGGAAGGCGTGGGCGGCGGTCACGAGGGTGACGTGGTGGTGCCAGCCAGGCCAGGAACGCCCTTCGAAGTGGTCCAGGCCCAGGCCGTGTTTGAGTTCGCGGTAGTCGTGCTCGATGCGCCAGCGGACCTTGGCCAGACGGACCAGGTCGGCGATCGGGGTGTCGGCCGGCAGGTTGGACAGCCAGTAATCGGTCGGGGCTTCTGCGTCGGCGGGCCATTCGATCAGCAGCCAGCAGTCGGGCAGAACACCGTCCCACCAGCCCTGTTCGGACGAGGCGGCGGCTTTGATGGGGCGCTCGACTGCTTTGCCGGCCGGGCGCACGCGCACGGCGGCGAAGCGGGAGCGTAACTCGCCTCGCGAGCCATGCCGCCAGGTGAGCGGGGTGAATGCTTGCGGCCCGAGGCCGGCGGCCAGGGCTGCCACCGACGGTGCGGCCTGCCGGTAGCGGGGCTGGGGCCAGCAGCCGATGGCCCCCTTGCGGGCCGGAGCGACGGGCTTCGTCTCGAAGGGGTGGGCGCTCACATCCGACCGGACGGCCAGGACGTAGGCAAGCCCGCGCTCGGACAGTGCGGTCCGCAGGTGTGCGTTGGTGCCGTAGGCGGCGTCGGCCACCACGACCGGAGGCTTCATGCCCCAGCCGGCGAGCGTGTCGAGCATGTCCAGGGCGAGGCGCCACTTCTCGCGGTGCGTGACGTCCGCCGGGATGCGGGCGAGGCCCCGGCGAGCGGTGTCCGACGCCCATTCCTGGGGCAGGAACAGCCGCCATTGCAGCGGGCAGGACGCGGTATCGGTCGCGGCGTGGACGCTGACCGCGACCTGGCAGTTGGCCCGTTTTCCCAAGGCCCCGCAGTACTGCGGAGCCACCCCGGCCGACATCCGGC
>NZ_JBEZKG010000036.1:0-70483 GCF_040651535.1 Streptomyces sp. NPDC048420 | reverse complement strand
TCGCACCGAGCCGGACGATCACGCCCTCGGCCGGTCCCGGGGCGGCTGGACCACCAAGATTCATCTGGCTTGCGAGCAGGGTCAACGCCCCTTGTCGCTGCTGGTCACCGCCGGTCAGCGGGGCGACAGCCCGCAGTTCGTGGCGGTGCTGGAGGGCATCCGCGTGCCCCGGCTCGGGCGCGGCCGTCCCCGCAGACGGCCACTGCGGGTCCGGGGCGACAAGGCGTACTCCTCACGCGCCAACCGTGCCTACTTACGCAGGCGCGGGATCCGCTCCACCATCCCGGAACCGGCCGACCAGGCCGGCCACCGCAAGCGCCGCGGCGGCAGCGGTGGGCGTCCTCCGGCCTTCGACCGCGAGGATTACAAGGCCCGCCACGCTGTCGAATGCGGCATCAACCGCCTCAAGCGCAATCGGGCTGTTGCCACCCGGTTCGACAAGCTCGCCGTCCGCTTCGAGGCCACCGTCCACATTGCCGCGATCAACGAATGGCTGTGACCGAACGGAACTGTCGGACCTGCATGCCATCCTGGCGGCGGCAACCCGGCAGTACGTCGGCACAAGGGGAGAGCAGACGGATGGCGGCAACCTACTACTGCGCCGACAGCGAGAACGGCCACCACATCGACGACCCGTCCGAGGACGCCCTGTTCGATCTGATCAGCGAACTGAACAACGCGGACAACACGTTTATCGTCATCCAGCCCGACGAGGACGCCCCGTCCTGGTTCGCCTCCGTGGCCGTCCTCGACGAAGGCGGCTACGAAATCGTCCGCCGCGACAGCACACGCCGCGAACACGAGGTCGACACCGACAGCAGCATCGGCCGGATCGCCAACGACCTCATCATCTGGTTGGCCGCCCGCGACTTCCCCGAACGGCCCCGACAGACCAGCCCTTTCTAAAACACGGCCTAGAGGCCAGAGGTTGGGCACCAAGTGGCGGGGTGACCGTTTGACCGGTGCCCCGGGGGCGAGTGACGGGGTGACCGGCTACCCGGGGGCCGGGGGCCGAGTGACGGGGTGGCCAGGGTGCCCGTTTGACCGGTGGCCCAGGGGTCAGAGGCCAGAGGCCAGAGGTTGGGCACCAAGTGGCGGGGTGACCGTTTGACCGGTGCCCCCGGGGTCGAATGACCGGCTACCCGGGGGCCGGGGACCGGCGGCCGGGTGACGGCGTGGCCGGAGTGCCCGTTCGACCCGTGGCCCAGAAGCCAGAGGTCGGGAGCCCCAAGTGACGGAGCGGCCGGGTGACCGGTGGCCCGGGCCCCAGGCCACCGGTCACCCGGGGGACATGGCGCACGGGTGACCCGGGGCCGGCGATCGGGGCCAGATGGCCGAGGGCCGGACGGCCGAGGACCGGACAGCCGAGGACCGGACAGCCGGGTGCCACGGGGTGAGGCGCCTTCCGCTACCTCACCCCCATCCACCCCACCCACACATCCCCATACGCGAGAAGTCCTTACCGTTAACGACTAGCATCGCGCCGGTTGATGCCCGTCGGGATGACGGGCAGAGGGGACGAGGTGGGGACATGGACGCGCCGAGGATCGCCGTCGCCGTGGTGACGATGGGGAACCGGCCCGACGAGGTCGACGCGCTGCTGCAATCCGTCGCCAAGCAGGACCTCGCCCCGGCCCGGATCGTGATCGTCGGCAACGGCTGCCGGCTGCCCGAGTTCGCCAAGCGCCTCTCCCTGCCCGGCGAGGTCACCACCCTCGACGTCGAGGAGAACCTCGGCTGCCCCGGCGGACGGAACGTGGCGCTCACCCGGCTGCGGGACTTCGGCGACGTGGACGTCGTAGTGGAACTCGACGACGACGGACTTCTCGTGGACGCCGATGTGCTGCGCCGCGTACAGGAGTTGTTCGCGGCGGACGACCGCCTCGGCATCGTCGGTTTCCGCATCGCGGACGAGAACGGCGAGACCCAGCAGCGGCACGTCCCCCGCGTCGGCGCCTCCGACGCGATGCGCGGCGGATACGTCACCGGGTTCCTGGGCGGCGGGCACGCCTTCCGCATGGCCATGCTCGCCGAGACCGGGGACTGGCCCGCCGAGTTCTTCTTCGCCCACGAGGAGATCGATCTGGCCTGGCGCGCCGTCGACCGCGGCTGGCACATCCTGTACGCGCCCGAACTGCTGCTCCAGCACCCGAAGACCTCGCCCGCCCGGCACGCCGTCTACTACCGGGTCAACGCCCGCAACCGCGTCTGGCTGGTCCGCCGTCGGCTGCCGCTGCCGCTCATCCCCGTCCACCTCGGCGTATGGACGGCGCTCACCCTGCTGCGGACCCGGTCGGGAAGCGGGCTGCGCGCCTGGTTCGCCGGGTTCGCCGAGGGTCTTCGGGAACCGGCGGGCGAACGGCGGCCGATGCGCTGGCGAACGGTGTGGCGACTCACCCGACTGGGACGCCCGCCCGTCATCTGAGCACGCACCGCCCCAGAAACAGGACGAGAGCCCCGGTCGTTCACCTCCACCGACCGGGACCCTCTCGCGTCCCCGGATCCGGCCGCGACGGCGACACTCCCCCGAGCCGCGCATCGTGCGCGCGCACCCTCGGGCCAGATCCGATGTAGTGATCACATCAGGTTGCGCCAACAAATCGCTAACATGTGGCCATCGCATCTACGTTCTGTTGTTCGCCGGTTGGCGTGAAGTCGACGGCGGCGATGGGGAACCGACGGTGTGGAACCGCGGGATGGGGGCGGACTCCGGCAACGGCCGGTGTCTGGTGGCTGGCGGGAAACCGCCGTGAAGAGGGCGGAAATCCGCCAGAAGTGGGCGGCGTGATGGGGCGCGGATCGCAGTCGGGGCTGCGGTTCGGACTGCTCGGACCGCCGATCCTGTACGACGGCCATGACGAGGTCGGCGGCCAGGGCAGCACCGAGAGCGAGGGCAGCACCGACAGCCAGCGCGGCACCGACGGCCAACGCAACGCCGTCGTACGCGTAGTCGGCAGCCGCAAGCTGCGGATCCTGTTGGCCGCGCTGCTCCTCGAAGCCGGCCGGGTCGTCTCCGCCGAGGCCCTCAAGGACGCGCTGTGGGGCAGCACCCCGCCCGCCTCGGCGAAGGCCTCCCTGCACAACCACGTCTCCCGGCTGCGCCGGCTGCTCGACGACCCCGACCGGCTGCGAGCGGTGGCCCCCGGCTACGTGCTGCGCGTGGCGCCGGGCGAACTCGACGTCCAGGTCTTCGAGAGCCACGCCGCCCGGGCCCGCGGCGCGCACGCCGACGGGAACTGGACCGAGACCGTCCACGCCTGCGCGGCGGCCCTCGCGCTCTGGCGCGGCGCCCCGCTCAGCGGCGTCACCTCCGAACTCGCCGGATACGCGCTGGTGCAGCGCCTGGAGGAGGCCCGACTGCTCCTCCTGGAATGGCGCTACGACGCCGAGCTGGCCCTCGCTTCCACTCGACCGGACGCCCTCGTCCCCGAACTCTCCGCGCTGGCCGCCGAACACCCGCTCCGCGAGTCCTTCCACCGCCAGCTGATGCTCGCCCTGCACCGCACGGGCCGTCACGCCGAGGCCCTCGCCGTCCACCGCGACCTCCGCACCCGCCTCGTCGAGGAACTCGGCGTGGAGCCGGGACCCGCGGTCCGCGAGGCACATGTGGAGGTGCTGCGCGGGGGAGAGGACCTGGGCGACAGGACGGGGCAGTCGTGGGCCGGCCGTCTCTGGCACCCCCGAGCGGAGCCCGCGGAAGGCGACTCGGACCGGACCGCCGCCCCGAGCCCGACAGACGTCACGCGCCCGGCCGTTGACCCCGATGAGGTACGAGAGAGGGGCCGTACGACCTCCCCCGGCACGCCTCGCCCAGACGCTACGCGCGAAGACGCCCCGCCGCTCCCCACCGCCCCGCCGCTCCCCACCGCCCCGCCGCTCCCCACCGCCCCGCCGCTCCCCACGGCCCCGGCGCTCCCCACCGCCCCGCCGTCGGCCCCTACCCCCCGGACGTCGTCCTCCACTGCCCGCGAGTCATCCCTCACCGCCCAGGCGCCGCCCCCCGCGACTGAACCTCCCCGCCCCCACACCCACGCATCGCATCCCCACGCAAGGGCGCCCCACACCCAGGCATCATTCCCCGCACCCGTGCCCCGCCCCGCCCAACTCCCCCCACCCCCCGGCCACTTCACCGGCCGCACCACCACCCGCGAAGACCTCCACCGTGCCCTCACCCTCGATGGCGGCCCCTCCATCGGCGTCATCAGCGGCATGGCTGGCGTCGGCAAGAGCGCGCTCGCACTCCATGTCGCCCATGAGCTGCGGGAACATTTCCCCGATGGCCAGCTCTACGTCAACCTCCAGGGCGCCACCCCGGGGATGACCCCTCTCACTCCGGCCCAGGCGCTCACCGCCCTGCTCCGCGACCTCGGCGCCGACTCCCGCAGCATCCCCGAACACCCGGACGCGGCCGCCGCGTTGCTGCGTTCGCTCCTCGCGCCCACCCGCACGCTCATGGTGCTGGACGACGCCGCGAGCGCCGCACAGGTGCGGCCGCTGCTGCCGGCCGGCGGCGGCTGCGCGGTGATCGTCACCAGCCGCTCCCCCCTGACGGCCCTCGACGACGCCCACCGCTTCCCGCTCGCCCCCCTCTCGGCGGAGGAGAGCGCGGAGTTGCTGCGCACGGTGTCGGGCCGGTACGGCAGAAAGGACCAGGGCACGGCCGGTCCAGGCACGGCCGGTCCAGGCACGGCCGGTCCAGGCACGGCCGGCGCAGACGCCTACGCCGCACACGTCACCCCCATAGACGCCACCCACCCCCTCATAGAACTCACCGGCCGCCTCCCCCTCGCCCTCCGTGTCGTGGCCGCCCGTCTCGCCGCCCGCCACGCCCTCACCCCGGACGTCCTCGCCGACCAACTCGCCGCCACCGAGGACCGGTTGCGGCACCTGGAGTACGACGACCTCTCCGTCCGCCGCTCCCTCGCCGTCGCCCACGACGCCCTCGCCGCCTCCGGCCGCCGCTCCGACCGCGACGCCGCGCTCGCCCTGTGCCGCATCGGCGCGCTCGACCTGCCCACCTACGGCGTCCCCCTCGTCGCCCGCCTCCTCGGCACCGACGGCAGCGACGAGACCCGTGCCGAGGACGCCCTCGACCGCCTCGTCGACGTGGCCCTCCTGGAGGAGACGGCGTACGGCCGCTACGCCCCGCACGGCCTGGTCCGCGACTTCGCGAGGGAGCTCGCGGGCACCGCGCACGCCCCCGGCATCGCCCGCACCGCCCTGCGCTGGTACGCGGCCGTCGCCGAGCGCGCCCTGACCGCGATCGTCGAACCCGGCCTCGACCTGGAGGACCGCCGCCGCCCGACCGCCGCCCAGCCGCCGGAGCACGCGGCGCACGTGCTGGCCATTCCCCCCTTCCCGTCCTCCGAGAAGGCCTTCGCCTGGGCCGAGTCGGAGCTGGAGAACATCGTCGTCCTGGCCGAGCGGCACGCGGACGCCCCCGACGAGCGCACCGCCGCCCATGTCTCGACCCTGCTGCGGCTGCTCTCCCCGTTCCTGCAGCGCAGCGGCCGGGTCGCCGAGACGGAGGTCCTCGGCCGGGCCGCCCTCGCGGTGGCACGGCGGCTCGGCGACGAGGAGGCCGAGGCATGCGCCCTGGGCGATCTCGCGGGGCTGCACTTCCTGACGGGCCGGCACGGCGAGGCCCTGGCCTTCAACGACCGGGCCCTGGAGATCTGGCGGCGGCTCGGCAGGGACTCCTGGACCCGCCGCTGCCTCAACAACCGGGGCCTGCTGCTCGAAGGCCTGGGCCGCTACGACGAGTCGGGCGAGGCACTGCGGCAGAGCCTCACCTACTCACGGCAGTTGAACGATCCCTTCGGTGAGGCCGTCACCCACAGCAACCTGGGCAACCTGTATGAGCACAGCGACCCGCGCGCCGCCATCGAACAGCACCGCCGCTCGCTCGCCATCGGTGAGGAGACCGGCAGCGTGGTCGTACGGCACTCGGCGCACTGCAACATCGGCTACGCCCACCTCACCCTCGGCGAACCGGCCGCCGCCATGGCCCACTTCGAGGAGAGCCTGCGTATCCTCGGCAGCCCCGGCGACTGGCACGGCGAGTCGCAGAGCCGCCTCGGCCTGGTCCGCGCCCTGCGTCTGATCGGTCACGGCGATCGCGCCGCCGCCGAGTGCGCGGAACTGCTGCGCCGCGCGGACGCCCGCGCCGACCGCTACACCGGCGCCCTCGCCCGCCACCAGCACGGACTCCTGCTGCGCGAACGGGGGAGGACCGAGGAGGCGCACGAGCAGTGGCGGGCCGCTCTCGACGCGCTGGACGGGACGGACGAGAAGACGGTGCTCCAGGAGCTCATCGCCCTGCTCGACGACTCCTGTTTACGGTGATCACTTCGCGTCCGCATAGCACTCCACCACGGCCGTCGTGAACGGGAACCGCACCGGCGTCTCGCCGAACGTCAGCCGCCCGGCCAGGTCCGACGCCTCCCGGATCGCCGCCACGACGGCCTCGGTCTCCTCCTCGGGACAGTGCACGATCACCTCGTCGTGCTGGAAGAAGACCAGCTCGGCCGCCATCCGCGCACAGGACTGACGTAGCGCGGCGAGCAGCAGCAGCGCCCAGTCGGCGGCACTTCCCTGCACCACGAAGTTCCGCGCGAACCGGCCACGGGCCCGGGCGTTGGAGGAGGCGTATCCGGGCATCCACCCCTCATCTCCCGAACCCGAACCCGAACCCGAGCCGGAACCACTGCCGGAGCCGGAGCCGGAGCCGGAGCCGGAGCCCGAGCCGGACCGCTCAGCCGGTTCGTCCTGAGGCATCCCCGCCTCCTCACCGGCCTCTCCCGCCCCCACCGCGGGCGGACACGTCCGCCCCAGCCAGGTGCGCACCAGCCGCCCCTCCTCGCCCGCACGGGCCGCGTCGTCGACGTACGCCACCGCCTTCGGGAAGCGGCGTCTGAGCGCGGCGAGGTTCTTCAGGCCGTCGCCGGAGGTCTGGCCGTAGACCGCGCCGAGCACGGCAAGCTTGGCCTGACCGCGGTCGCCGGAGAAGGCGCGGTCGGAGACGGACTGGTAGAGGTCGGTCTCGCGGCCGGCCACCTCCATGAGCCCCGGGTCGCGGGAGATGGCCGCCAGCACGCGCGGCTCCATCTGGTCGGCGTCGGCGACGACGAGCCGCCACCCGGGGTCGGCGACCACGGCACGGCGGATCACCTTGGGGATCTGCAGGGCACCCCCGCCATTGGTGACCCAGCGTCCCGTGACCGTGCCGTGCGCCATGAACTCGGGTCGGAAGCGGCCGTCCCGCACCCAGTCCTGGAGCCAGGACCAGCCGTGGGCGACCCAGATGCGGTACAGCTTCTTGTACTCGATCAGCGGTTTCACGGCCGGGTGGTCGACGGACTCGATCTCCCACCGCCGGGTCGACTTCACCTTGATCCCCGCCTGCGCGAATGCCTTGATGACGTCGGCGGGCAGATCGGGCCGCACCCGGCGCCCGAAGGCCGCGGACACCTCGTCGGCCAGCTCGGCGAGGCGCCGGGGCTCACCGCCGCCGGCATACCGCTCGCCGAGCAGTTCGTGCAGCACCCGGCGGTGGGTCTCGGCGCTCCACGGCAGCCCGGCGCGGTTCATCTCGGCGGCCACCAGCATCCCCGCGGACTCGGCGGCGGTCAGCAGCCGCATCCGGTCGGGGTGCGCGGTGGTGTCGTGCCGTCGCTGCTGGTCGGCGTAGACCTCGACGAGGTCGGCCAGCGGGAGGTGGACGCTCTGCGGCTCGAAGAGGGAGGACTGCGAGCCGGGTTCGGCGGAGCGCTGGGGCGGATCGGGCGGTACCGGGCCGCCGCGCAGCCGGGCCAGGGCGGCGGCCGCCGAGCGGGGTTCGCCGTATCGCCCCGCGTGGCCGAGCAGAAGGGTCTCGGCGTCCTCGACGTCGTAGCACCGCTCCACCCGCACCCCCGAGGCGAGCAGCCGCGGATACACCTCGGCGGTGGACCGCCACACCCACCGCGCCACCTCGGGCCGCTGCCGCACGGCCTCGGCCAGGTCCTTCTCCCGCCGCACCGGCCCGTCGGGCAGCCCGTCAGGGCCGAGGGCGGCGAGCTCCACGCCACCGTCCTCGGCCGGAGCGAGAGCCCAGCGATCGGTCATGGTTGCGAGTGTGACAGGAGGGTCTGACAACGGGCATTGCGGACAGCGTCCGGGCTCGGAGTGATCCTTCGCAGCCCTCCTCAGCCCTGCTCAGCCCTGCTCCCCCTGCGACTGGGACTGGGACTGTGATGTCACATACCCCTCCAGCTCTTTCGCGAGGACCCCCTCCACCGACCCCTTGTCGATGCCGAGCCCTGACAGGACCCCCGTCCCGTTTTCGAACTCCAGCAGGGCCAGCAGGATGTGCTCGGTGCCGATGTAGTTGTGGCCGAGGCGGAGTGCCTCGCGGAAGGTGAGTTCCAGGACCTTCTTGGCGTCGGAGCCGTAGGGGACGAGTTCGGGGACCTCCTCGGCGGCCGGCGGCAGCGCGTCGGTCGCGGCCCGGCGTACGGCGTCGAGGGTGATGCCCTGGGCGCCGATCGCCTTGGCGGCGAGGCCCTCCGGTTCGGCGAGCAGGCCGAGGGCGAGGTGCTCGGGGCGGCCCTCGGGGTTGCGGGCGGTGACGGCCGCGTTGTGGGCCGCCATCACCACGTTGCGGGCCCGCGGGGTGTAGCGGCTGAAACCCTGGTCGGCCGCCAGGTCCGCCGACTCCTTCGGCACGAACCGCTTCTGCGCCGCCTGCCGGGTCACCCCCATGCTCTTGCCGATGTCCGTCCAGGAGGCACCCGAACGCCGCGCCTGGTCCACGAAGTGACCGATCAGATGGTCGGCCACCTCCCCGAGGTGATCGGCGGCGATCACCGCGTCCTGGAGCTGGTCGAGGGGCTCGGCATGGACCTTCTTGATGGCCGTGATGAGGTCGTCGAGCCGTACGGATGACGTGATGTCGGGGTTCGTCGTCATACTGTCAACCCTAGGTTGACAGCGAGGGGGTGTCAACCAGAGGTTGCCTCTACTTCGGCGCGGCCACCAACCGCACCGCGAGCCCCGTGAACACCGTCCCCGAGACGATGTTCATCCACCGGTTGACGCGCGCACTGCGCCGAAGGACGTTCCCCAGCCGCCCGGAGAGCAGCCCCACACCGCCGTCCCACGCGAACCCCATGACCACGATCGTCATCCCGAGCAGCAGCAACTGACCCGGGACGTGGCCGAGCGACGGGTCCACGAACTGGGGCAGGAACGCGACGTTGAAGAGGATCACCTTGGGGTTGAGCAGATTGGTGACGGCCCCCTGCCAGAAGGCCCGCCGCATCCCCGCCCCGCCTTCGGCGGCCCCGTCCTCACCCGGAACCGACCGGTCGCGGAACGCCTTCACCGCCAGGTGGAGCAGATAGGCCGCACCCACCCAGCGCAGCACGTGATACAGCGTCGGCAGGGTGTTGAACAGCGCCGACAGTCCGAGCGCCGCCGCGACCGTGTGCACGAGCATGGCGCAGGCCACGCCGAACGCCGCCATCACCCCCGCCGCGGGGCCGCCCCGGCCGCCCATCGCCACGATGAACATCATGTCGGGACCGGGAGTGACACAGAGCGCGAAGGCGGCGACGAGGAAGGCCGCATAGAGAGACATGTCCACCATGCCGCCATGCTTCGAGCGGCACACGCGCGTGGGCGAGCGATTTTCGGGGAGTGAGACGATCGCCCCGTGAGCAGCAGCAACAAGGACGGGGCCGACAACACCCCCACCGCCACCGTCGACCGCGCCTTCCGGACCGCCCTCTACGCCGACGACGACACCGCCCTGGACACCGGCGCCTCCCTCCTCGCCGCCGACCCCGCGACGGACACCGAACTGGCCCGGCGCGGCGCCGAGTTCGTGGCCCAGGCCTGGCGGCGCGGCTGGCAGCCCGCCGATGTCGTACGGATCGTGCGACGCGAACTGGACGAGGCGCACGTACACCTCGCCACGGCCCTGATCCGCGCACAGGCCCCCGACGACCGCCCGCGCGGCCACCGCTGGGCCGCCCAGCTGGCTCAGCTCGCCCAGCCGGACGCCCCCGACGACAAGGCCCCCCGTCCGGACCGCTTCACGCACGCCACCGCCGTACTGGAGCTGTACCGCCTGCTGCTGCGCCTGCCCGCGCTGGAACCGCTGGAGGAGCCCCGGCGAGAGCACAGGGGAGGGAGCAGGGGTGAGCACAAGGGCGACGCCCGCATGCTCGGCCGCATACGTGCCCTGCTCGCCAAGGCGGAGGCGACCGGCTATCCGGAGGAGGCGGAGGCGCTCACCGCCAAGGCGCAGGAGCTGATGGCCCGGCACAGCGTCGACGAGGCGCTGCTGGACGCGCGGGCGCCCTCGAAGGACACCCCGGGAGCCTGCCGGATCGGGGTCGAGCCGCCGTACGAACAGGCCAAGGCGGTGCTCCTTGACGCGGTCGCGACGGCCAACCACTGCCGGGCCGTGTGGAACGAACCGCTCGCCTTCTCCACGGTCGTCGGGTTCGAGGGCGACCTGGAGGCGGTCGAGCTGCTGTACACCTCGCTGCTCGTGCAGGCGCAGTCCGCGATGGCGAAGGCGGAGGGGGCCCAGCGGGCGGGCGGGCGCAAGCGCACCAAGACCTTCCGGCAGTCCTTCCTCGCGGCCTACGCCCACCGCGTCGGCGACCGTCTGCGGGCCGCCGCCGAGGCCCCGGTGACCGACGACCTGCTCCCGGTCCTGGCCTCCCGCGAGGTCGCCGTCACCGACCGCATGGACCGGATGTTCCCCGAGACCACCACGACCCGCCTACGCGGCGTCAGCGACGAGGCGGGCTGGACCGAGGGCGCCCGGGCGGCCGACCGGGCGCAGGTCGGAAACCGGCCCCGGCTCAGTCACCGGCCTGAGTGAAGCCACTGACGGAGGCCTTCGGCACGTCGGCGCTGCCGCTCTGGCCCTGGACCGGGCCGTACGACCACTTGTAGCTCTTCGCGTCCCCGGCTCCCGGCAGGGCGATGTTCAGCGTCTTCACATCGAGGCTCGCCTTGCCGCCGGCCTCGCCGCGCGTGTACGTGAGGGTGAAGGTGGCGGCCGTGCCCTTGGCCAGGGTCAGCTTCGTGGACTTCGTGCCTGCCTCGGGCGAGACGCTCGCCGACGAGTCCGTGGCGTTCAGGTCGATGCCGGGGAAGCCGTCCAGCGTGCATTCGGCGCTCTGGTTGGTGAGCGTGACGGGGATGTTGCCGGTGTCCCCGGCGGCGGGGGCCACGTTGGCGGGGCCGACCTCCACGTCCATGTCACCGATCCGGCACGTGGTGCCGTCACCCGGGCTCGCGGAGGCGCTGTCACCGCCGGAGCTGTCCTTGCCACCGGAGCAGCCGGTCAGGAGCAGGGCCGCGGCGAGGGCGGTGACGGTGAGGGGGGCGGCGCGCATGTGAAGTCCTCTGATGTGAGCGATCCGGTGCATGGATCATCACGCATCACGGCACACCACGGTTGCCCACCCCCACCCAGCCCGGTGTCAGGACCCGAGGCTCGCCGTCGGGAACCCGCTCGGCAGCTCGCCGCCCTTGGCCCGGGTGTAGGTCTCGGTTCCGGCATCGCCCGACCACTTCACCCTGAGGGTGTCCTTGTCCACCGACTCGATGGTCCCGTCACCCCGGTCCTTGCTGCCGTCCGTGCACTTCAGACGGATCGTTTCGGCACTCGCGGAGCCGCTGCACACCGTGCCGCCGGTGACGAAGAGCCCGGCCTGGTCACCGTTGACCAGGAGCACCACGGCCTTGCCGCCGGCGGTGGCCAGCCAGCTGCCCGCCACCTCACCGGAGGACTGCGTGCCGCCGGAGCCCCCGTCGCCGGAAGCGGAGGCCGAGGCGGACGCCGACGACGAGACGGTCGTACTGGAGCCGGGCGACGGCTCGTCGTCCGAGCCCCCGCCACTGCACGCGGTCAGGGCGAGCGCGCCCGCCAGCCCCGCGGCCGCGAGCGCGGCCCGCCGACGCGACGCGGTGCGCGAGAAGAACGCCGTAGTCACTGGAAGCTCCAAGCTGTAGCAGGCGGCCGGACGGACCGCAGCAAGCTACCAGCACCACCCCTGAGAGCTACCAGGACGATTTGCGCACACCTGGCAGATATCCCGCGTGCGCCTGCTCCCGCAGTCCCACCCGGGACAGCCCGAAGGCCCGGAAGTAGCCGCGCGGCCGTCCGTCCACCTGGTCGCGGTTGCGCACACGCGTGGCGCTCGCGTCCCGCGGCTGCCGGCGCAACTCCTCCTGCGCCGCGAGCCGTTCGGCATCGGTGGAGGACGGCCTGCGGATGATCTCCTTCAGCTCGGCCCGCCGTACGGCGTACCGCGCGACGACCTCCTGGCGCTTCTCGTTCTTCGCGATCTTGCTCTTCTTCGCCATACCGGTTCTCCCCTCGAATCCTCAGACCCGCACACCGCGCGTGCGGATCCGCGCCACGGCCGCCTCGACGCCGATCGTGTCGACGGTCTTGATGCCCTTGGTGCTCAGCCGCAGCCGCACGTACCGGCCCTCGCTGGGCAGCCAGTAGCGCTTGGACTGGATGTTGGGGTCGAAGCGGCGCGAAGTGCGCCGGTGGGAGTGGGAGATGCGGTTGCCGAAGCCCGGCTGGGCGCCGGTCAGCATGCAGTGGGCGGACACGGGTGATGCACCTCTCTCGAAGCAGTTGTGTAAATGGAATTCATTTTCAGTAAGATAGCAGCATGGCACGCAACGAACTCCGCCCGGTCATCAAGCTCCGGTCCACCGCCGGGACCGGTTTCACCTATGTGACCCGCAAGAACCGCCGCAACGACCCGGACCGTATGACCCTGCGGAAGTACGACCCGGTCGTCGGCCGCCACGTCGACTTCCGAGAGGAGCGCTGATCCCCGTGCGTCAGGGCATCCACCCCGCCTACGGCCCCGTCGTCTTCCGCGACCGTGCCGCCGGCTACGCCTTCCTGTCCCGCTCGACCATGACGAGCGAGAAGACGGTCGAGTGGGAGGACGGCAACACCTACCCGGTCGTCGACGTCGAGATCTCGAACGTCAGCCACCCCTTCTACACGGGTACCGCGCGCGTGCTGGACACCGCCGGACGCGTGGAGCGCTTCGAGCGCCGGTACGGAAAGAAGGGCTGATGCTCTCCGTCGTGATCGTCGGCGGGCTGCACGCCGACGCCCGCAAGGCGGCCGTCGGGCAACTGCTCGCCGACGTGCCGGGCAGTGTCGTCCTCCACCACGACCTGGCGACGGCCGCGGCCGGCACCGTCGTACGGACGATCCGCGACGCCACCGGCATCCTGTCCGCGGGCGAGACGCCCCTGGTCAACGACTGCGCCTGCTGCGCGCTCCGGGAGGACCTGGTCCCGGAGCTGCGCCGCCTGGACGCGGCCGGCACGCTCCGGCTCGCGGTCGTCGAACTGTGGGACTCCGTCGAGCCCAAGGCGATGGCCGAGGTGGTCGCGGCCGGTGGCCTCACGGTCACCGGCGTGATCACCGCGGTCGACCCGGCACTCATGCTGCCGTACCTCGGCAACGGCGACGACCTCGCCGAGCGCGGCCTCGCCGCCGCGGCCACCGACCAGCGCACGGTCGCCGACACCTTCGCCCGCCAGCTGGAGTACGCCCCCGTCCTCGCCGTCCTCGACTCCCCGGAGGCCGACGAGGAGGACCGTGAACTCCTCGCCCAGCTGCACCCGACGGCCCACCAGGTCCCGATCGGCGCGGCCGGGCCCGCAACGCACCCCACGGACCGGCCCTCGGACCGGCCCAGGGCGCACCCCGCTGACCGGCCCACCGACGCGGCCGGCACCCGCTATCCGGTACGACCGTCCGCGCACTCGGCGCTCGCGCGGGCCGCCCTCGCGGGCTTCGACGTGGAGTCCGCGGCGGCCGCCCAGCACCCGGCGTGCGCGCTGCTGCCCGCCGAGGCCGACGCACACGGCGTCTGCACGCTCGTCTGGCACCGTCGTCGACCGTTCCACCCGGAGCGGCTCTACGAGGCCCTGGAGGACATCACCTGCGCGGCCGCCCGCAGCCGGGGCCGGTTCTGGCTCGCCGACAAGCCGGACGTGCTGCTGCACTGGGACGCGGCCGGCGGCGCCCTGTGCGTGGAGAGCGTGGGCCCCTGGCTCGCGTCGCTCCCGGACGCGGCGTGGGACATGGTCCCGCCGGTGCGCCGGGCGGCCGCCGCGATGGACTGGCACCCCGAGCACGGCGACTGCTGCCAGCACCTCGTCTTCACCTCGCCCGGACTCGACCGCGACGGACTCGAACGGCTCCTGGAGTCCTGCCTGTTGACCGATGCCGAGTACGCCGCCGGGCGGGACGCCTGGAAGCAGCTCCCGCCCGCCTTCGACACCCTCCTGGAGGTCTGACCCGCATGCCCCGCAAGCCCGAACGCAAGCCCGCCAAGAACCGTCCCAACCCGCTGGACCAGGCCAAGATCACGTACATTGACTACAAGGACACCGACCTGCTGCGGAAGTTCATCTCCGACCGGGGCAAGATCCGCAGTCGCCGGGTCACCCGCGTGACGGCCCAGCAGCAGCGGTTGCTGGCGCGAGCGATCAAGAACGCGAGGGAGATGGCACTGCTGCCGTACAGCAGCCGCTGAGCCGTCCTTCCCCGGAAGGTGGAACACCGGCGGCGTCATCCGCGTCTCTTCCTAGGAGTACGGGGTCGTCCCTGGCACAGGGAACGGATGGCGCGCCTCACACGTCACATCTGTAACCACAGGAACACCCCTCGTGCACGTGCATCTGCTCATGCATCTGCACGTGAACAGAGCTATGATCCGGACCAGTTGACCACTGCATCACTGGCCACATGGCCACCGCACCACCGGGGAGCGACTTGTGGACCTCGACGTGTACAACGGCATGACGGCCACGACTTTGCACGGGGTGGCCTGGCAGAAGAGTCGGCACAGCAACTCGCAGGGATCCTGCGTGGAGTTCGCGCGCCTGCCGGACGGAGGCGTCGCCGTGCGCAACTCCCGTTTCCCGGACGGTCCCGCGCTCGTCTACACGCGCGCGGAGATCGAGGCGATGCTGCTCGGCATCAAGGACGGCGAGTTCGACCATCTGATCGCGGGCTGATCCCCGGTCACCTCGGACGACCGAGGGTGACCGGGGTCGTGCGCTGGGTAACGCGCGTAGAACCGCGGCGTCGAAAACGCCGCGGTGTGTCACTCGGTCGAGGCCGACGGGGCTGCCGAGTGCGGCCGGAGCCGGAACAGTGCCCAGACCACCTTGCCGCCCAGCGCCCCCGCCATCGGGTGCCATCCCCAGCCGTCGCTGAAGGAGTCGACGAGGAACAGCCCACGTCCCGACTCCGCCGAGAAGTCGTCGGAATCGCGCGCGATCGGACTGTCCTGGCTGGGATCGCGCACCGCGCACACCAACCGCTCGGTCCACCGCATCAGATGCAGCCGCACGGGCGGGTTCTGTTCCCCGGGGTACGCGCCGTTCGCCGGCATGGCGTGCCGCAGCGCGTTGGTGACGAGTTCGGAGACCACCAGACAGACGTCGTCGAAGCAGTCGTCCAGCTCCCACTGGTCGAGCGTTCTGCGGGTGAACCTCCGTGCGTCGCCCACCGCTTCGTAGCAGCCGGGCAGAGAACAGGAGGCGGCGTCGGACACGGCCGCGGGATCCAGCGGCGGAAGGCCCTGCCGTAACGGCTCGAGCATGGTCGATCCATTCATCCCCATGCGAGGCACTCCCGGGAATTCGCGGTCGTTGCGATACAGCGGTTGCGCGGGACCATGGTTTCGGATGAGCGGTGCAGATGCAAGGTGCAGATGCACGTGCACGTGACCGAATTGGACCCTCCCGTACCGCTTCTTGGTCATTTTTTCCGCCATCTTCTCCCCTACTTCTTGCCTCTTTCTCTCCATCTCCTGTCCCGCCCCTGTGCGCAATCTTTGGCTTCTTTCCATCTCTGTAATCGGACGAGTACTGCTCGGAGTGTTTTAGTGGCAGACTTCGGCCCCTGAAGACGTTGGGGAGGCTGGCGAACGTGAGCGCGGGAGAGCCCGGATCGGTGGTGCGGCGGATGCTGCTCGGCTCGCAACTCAGGCGACTGCGTGAGGCACGCAACATCACGCGCGAGGCGGCGGGTTACTCGATCCGCGCCTCCGAGTCGAAGATCAGCCGGATGGAACTGGGCCGGGTGAGCTTCAAGACGCGTGACGTCGAGGACCTGCTGACGCTCTACGGCATCACGGACGAGCAGGAGCGCGCCTCACTCCTCTCCCTCGCCCGCGAGGCCAACGTCGCGGGCTGGTGGCACAGTTACTCCGACGTCCTGCCGAGCTGGTTCCCCACCTATGTCGGCCTGGAGGGCGCCGCCTCCCTCATCCGCGCGTACGAGGTCCAGTTCATCCACGGGCTGCTGCAGACCGAGGCGTATGCACGTGCAGTCGTCCGGCGCGGGATGAAGGGCGCGAGCGAGGCGGACGTAGAGAAGCGGGTGGCCCTGCGCCTGGAGCGTCAGAAGCACCTCGCCGACGAAGGCGGCCCCGAGTTCCACGTGATCCTCGACGAGGCGTCCCTGCGCCGCCCGTACGGCGACCGCGCGGTGATGCGCGGCCAGCTCCAGCACCTCATCGAGATCTCCGAACGCCCCAACGTACGGCTGCAGATCATGCCGTTCGGCTTCGGCGGACACTCCGGTGAGAGCGGCGCGTTCACGATCCTCAGCTTCACCGAGTCCGACCTGACCGATGTCGTCTATCTGGAGCAGCTCACCAGCGCGCTCTACCTCGACAAGCGCGAGGACGTGGCGCAGTACGAGAAGGCGCTCAAGGAGCTCCAGCAGGACAGTCCGGGCCTGGACGAGAGCCGGGATCTCCTGCGGGGTCTCCTCCAGCTCTCCTAGGGTTCTCCCCAGAAGATTGCTCAGCGTGCCCAACTGGCGGGCCGCGCAAGTACGATGACGTGTGATCAGACCGTCACGTTGATCGTGTGTCTGCTAGTGATTTGGGGATCACATGTCGTCGTACTTCACTGACCTGGCCCAGCAGTACATCGACGGTGAGTGGCGCCCGGGTACCGGTTCCTGGGACATCATCGACTTCAACCCGTACGACGACGAGAAGCTGGCGTCGATCACCATAGCCACGGTCGACGAGGTCGACGAGGCCTTCCAGGCCGCCGCACGCGCACAGAAGCAGTGGGCCGCGACCAACCCCTACGCCCGCCGGACGGTGTTCGAGAAGGCCCTCAAGCTCATCGAGGAGCGCGAGGGCGAGATCGCCGAGGCGATCATCGCGGAGCTCGGCGGCACCCACCTGAAGGCCGGCTTCGAACTCCACCTCGCCAAGGAGTTCCTGCGCGAGGCGATCCACCTCTCCCTGCGCCCCGAGGGCAAGATCATTCCCTCGCCGGTGGACGGCAAGGAGAACCGCGTCTACCGCGTCCCGGTCGGTGTCGTGGGCGTGATCAGCCCCTTCAACTTCCCCTTCCTGCTGTCGCTCAAGTCGGTCGCCCCGGCGCTCGCGCTCGGCAACGCCGTCGTCCTCAAGCCGCACCAGAACACCCCGATCGTCGGCGGCTCCCTGGTCGCGAAGCTCTTCGAGGACGCGGGCCTGCCCGGCGGTCTGCTCAACGTCGTCATCACCGACATCGCCGAGATCGGCGACGCCTTCCTGGAGCACCCGATCCCGAAGGTCATCTCCTTCACCGGCTCCGACAAGGTCGGCCGCCACGTGGCCACGGTCTGCGCGGCCAACTTCAAGCGCTCGGTCCTCGAACTCGGCGGAAACAGCGCGCTGGTGGTCCTCGACGACGCCGACATCGACTACGCGGTCGACGCGGCGGTCTTCAGCCGCTACGTCCACCAGGGCCAGGTCTGCATGGCCGCCAACCGCGTCCTGGTGGACCGCAGCGTCGCCGACGAGTTCACCGAGAAGTTCGTGGCCAAGGTGCGGACCCTGAAGGTCGGCGACCCGAGCGACCCCGAGACCGTCATCGGCCCGGTCATCAACTCCTCGCAGGCGGACGCCCTTTCGAGTGTCGTCGAGCAGGCGATCGCCGAGGGCGCCACCGCGCTGGTGCACGGCACCACCACCGACAACCTGGTCGAGCCCTCGGTCCTCACCGACGTCCCCGCCGACTCCGCCCTCCTGCGGCAGGAGGTCTTCGGCCCGGTCGCCTTCCTCGTCCCCTTCGACGGCGAGGAGGAGGCCGTACGCCTGGTCAACGACACTCCGTACGGTCTGAGCGGCGCCGTCCACACCGCGAACATCGAGCGCGGTGTCGCCTTCGCCAAGCAGATCGACACCGGCATGTTCCACGTCAACGACGGCACCGTCCACGACGAGCCGATCGTCCCCTTCGGCGGCGAGAAGCACTCCGGCATCGGCCGCCTGAACGGCGACACCATGCTGGACTCCTTCACCACCACCAAGTGGATCTCGGTCCAGCACGGGCGCAGCCGCTTCCCGTTCTGATTCATCGAGTACGACCGCTGCCACGGGCTCTTTAGGACCGGAACTGTCCTAAAGAGCCCGTAGCTTCGTCGGTGTCAGGAGGAAAGCCCCCCGGCTCCACGAAAGCGAAAGGCGGCCGTCATGGTCACTCACGTTCCGGCAGAGGCGAACGGCGACGAGCGCGGAGCGCTTCTCTCCTTCCTGGAGGAGCAGCGGGGCGGTATCCGGCGAGCGGTGCTCGGGCTGACGGACGAGCAGGCCGGCAGCCGGCCGAGCGCGAGCGAGCTGTCCCTGGCCGGGCTGGTCAAGCATGTCGCCGAGGTCGAACAGGGCTGGATCGCCCGCGCCAAGGGCGAGGAGCCGGCCGTACGGCGGGACGAGTCGAACTGGCACGAGTGCTTCGCCCTGGTCGACGGTGAGACGCTCGAGTCGCAGCTGGCGTACTGGGAGAAGGTCGCCGCCGAGACGGAGGCGTTCGCCCGCTCGGCCCCGAGCCTCGACGACACCTTCGCGCTCCCGAACCAGCCCTGGTTCCCGCCCGAGGGCCGGGTCTCGGTCCGCTGGGTGTTGCTGCACCTGATCCGCGAGACGGCCCGGCACGCCGGCCACGCCGACATCATCCGCGAGTCCCTGGACGGGAAGACGGCGTTCGAGCTGGTGGCCCTCGCCGAAAAGTGAGGCCATAACCTGGACCGTATGTCAACGATCCGTCTTCTCGTGCTCGGTGCGGTCCGCCAGCACGGGCGGGCCCATGGCTACCAGGTGCGCAACGACCTGGAGTACTGGGGCGCGCACGAGTGGTCCAACGCCAAGCCCGGCTCGATCTACCACGCGCTGAAGCAGATGGCCAAGCAGGGGCTGCTGCACGCGCACGAGATCGCGCCCTCCACGGCCGGCGGGCCGCCGCGCACCGAGTACGAGATCACCGACGTGGGCACCGCGGAGTTCCTGAGGCTGGTGCGCGAGGCCCTGACCTCCTACGACCAGAAGATGGACATCAAGTCGGCGGCCATCGGCTTCATGGTCGACCTGCCCCGCGCCGAGGCGGTGGCCCTCCTCAAGGACCGCATCCGGCGCATCGAGGAGTGGCGCTCGGCCGTCACCGAGCACTATGTGCCCGAGGAGGGCCCCGGGCAGCTAGGCCACATCGGCGAGATCATGAACCTCTGGATCCACACGGCCGACGCCGAGGCCGAGTGGACCCAGGGGCTCATCGCCCGCATCGAGGACGGGGCGTACACCTTCGCCGGGGAGGGCGAGCCGTTCGTCGGCGTCCTCGCCGAGGGCGAGGAGAACCCGTATGCGACCGGGGAGCGGCATCCCGAGGACGCCCACTAATCAAGTTTGACGAGTACGAGCGAGGGCATTACTTTGGAGCTGTAGTCAAGTTTGACTACATGCTGATTCCGGAGGGAGCCCGATGACCGACGCGATCGTCGCGGAAGGCCTGCGCAAGCGCTACGGCGACAAGGACGCCCTGGGCGGGCTCGATCTGGGGGTCGCGCCCGGCAGCGTCCACGGCGTGCTCGGCCCGAACGGCGCGGGCAAGACGACCCTGGTCCGCGTCCTGTCCACACTGCTGCGGCCGGACGAGGGCCGCGTCGAGGTGGCGGGCCACGACGTGGTGCGCCAGGCCTACGAGGTACGGCTGCGCATCGGCCTGCTCGGCCAGCACGCGGCCCTCGACGAGGAGCTCGGCGGCCACCAGAACCTGGAGATGTTCGGCCGCCTCTACCACCTGGGCGCCCGCCACGCGCGCGTGCGCGCCGACGAGCTCCTGGAGCGCTTCGGCCTCGCCGACACCGGCCGCAAACCGGTCCGCGCCTACAGCGGCGGCATGCGGCGCCGCCTGGACCTCGCGGCCTCCCTGATCCGCGATCCGGAGGTGCTGTTCCTGGACGAACCCACGACCGGCCTCGACCCGCGCGGCCGCGCCGAGGTGTGGGCCGCGGTCCGCTCCCTCGCCGACGGCGGTACGACGGTCCTGCTGACCACGCAGTACCTGGAGGAGGCCGACCAGCTCGCCGACCGGATCTCGGTCGTCGACCGGGGCCGGGTCATCGCCGACGGCACCGCGGACGAGCTGAAGGCCCGGACCGGCGGTGACCGCATCGACGTGGTCCTGCGCGACGCGGGCCAACTGGGCGCGGCCGTCGCCCTGTTGCCCCTCGACGCGGCCACCGTCTCCGTCGACCCCGACCGCCGGCTGCTCAGCGCCCCGGTCACCGACCGGATGGCGGCGCTCTCCGGTGTCGTACGGGCCCTGGAGGCGGCCGGGATCGAGGCGGTGGACGTGGCCCTGCGCCGGCCCACGCTGGATGAGGTGTTCCTGCACCTCACCGGCGACGAGAACCGAGTGAAGGAGACCGTGTGAGCACCTACGCGCTGACCGATTCCTGGACCATGACCCGGCGCGAACTCGCCCACTGGACCCGGCAGCCGGTGCGGATCCTCGTCGGGCTCGTCTTCCCGGTGATGCTGCTGCTGATGTTCGGCTACCTGGTCGGCGGCGGCCGGGGTGTCGAGGGGGACTACGTCGACTACCTGGTCCCCGGGATGCTCGCGCTGACCATGGCCTTCGGGCTGGAAGCGACCATGATCGCTGTCACCCAGGACCTCAACAAGGGCGTGATCGACCGCTTCCGGTCCATGCCGATGGCCAACGGGGCCGTACTGGTCGGCCGTTCGGCCGCCGACATGCTCCAGTCGGCGCTGGGTCTGGCCGCGATGATCGGCGTGGGACACGCGATCGGCTGGCGGACGCACGGAGGTGCCGGCGGACTCCTCGCGGCGGTGGGCCTGTTGCTGCTCTTCCGGTTCGCGATGCTGTGGATCGGCATCCATCTGGCGATGGTCGCCGGGAAGCCGGAGCTGGTGCAGGCCGTGCAGATCCTGGTCTGGCCGGTCGGCTTCCTGTCCAACGCCTTCGCCACCCCCGACTCCATGCCCGGCTGGCTGGGCACGGCCGTCGAGTGGAACCCGCTCTCCCACACGGCGACGGCCGTCCGCGACCTGCTGGGCGGCCCCGGCGGGGAACCGGGCCACGTCTGGGCGGCGATCGTGTGGCCGCTGGCCCTGCTGGCGGTGTTCTTCCCGCTGGCGGTACGGAGGTTCGGGGCGCTGAGCAGGTGACGCCCGCCCCGAACCGGCCGGGGTTTCGAGCCCGCCGCGGGAAAGTGGGAACCCCGGCGCGGCGAGCGGTGTACCAGGAGTGACAGCGCGGAGCGGAGAGGTCGGATCGGGGGATCGTCATGGTGCGGGACCGGGGGAGCGGCAGGGTGGCGGGGTGGGTGCGGTCAGTGGTGGAAGCCGGTCGCCGTCCCCTTGTCGTGGGTCAGTGGGTGCGGCTGGCGGCGCAGTTCGGGCAGGAGGTGTTCCAGGTCCTCCACGAACAGATCGGCCAGGTCCGTCGAGAAGCCGTTGCGGCAGACCACCCGCAGCACCGACAGGTCCTCGCGGTGCGGCGGGAAGGTGTACGCCGGGACGAGCCAGCCGCGCTCGCGCAGCCGCCGGGAGACGTCGAACACGTCGTACGCCTCGATCCCCGGGGCCGTGGTGAACGCGAACACCGGGAGTTCGTCACCCCGGGTCAGCAGCCGGAAGTCGCCGATCGCCTCCACACGGTCGGCGACACCCCGGGCCACGTCCCGCGCCGTCTGCTGCACGGCCCGGTAGCCCTCGCGGCCCAGCCGCAGGAAGGTGTAGTACTGCGCGACGACCTGGGCACCGGGGCGCGAGAAGTTGAGCGCGAAGGTCGGCATGTCGCCGCCCAGGTAGTTCACGCGGAAGACGAGCTCCTCGGGCAGGGCCTCCTTGTCCCGCCACAGCGCCCAGCCGACCCCGGGGTAGACGAGGCCGTACTTGTGCCCGGAGGTGTTGATGGAGGCGACCCTCGGCAGCCGGAAGTCCCACACCAGGTCCTCGTCGAGGAAGGGCGCGACCATGGCGCCGGACGCCCCGTCGACGTGCACGGGGACGTCCAGCCCGGTGCGCTCCTGGAGGGCGTCGAGGGCCGCGCACAGATCGGCGATCGGCTCGTAGGAGCCGTCGAAGGTGGAGCCCAGGATGCCCACGACCCCGATGGTGTTCTCGTCGCACAGCTCGGCGGCGGCCTGCGGGTCGAGATGGAACCGGTCGCCCTCCATGGGCACCTGACGGGCCTCCACCTCCCAGAAGTTGCAGAACTTCTCCCAGCAGACCTGGACGTTGACCCCCATGACCAGATTGGGCCGCGCCCCCGGGTACCGGTCGGCGTTGCGGTGGGCCCAGCGCCGTTTGAGCGCCATGCCGGCGAGCATGCACGCCTCGCTGGAACCGGTCGTCGAACAGCCCACCGCCGCCGAGGGATCCGGCGCGTTCCACAGGTCGGCGAGCATGGCCACACAGCGCCGCTCCAGCTCCGCGGTGCGCGGGTACTCGTCCTTGTCGATCATGTTCTTGTCCCGGCACTCCGCCATCAGGTCCCCGGCCTGCGGCTCCATCCAGGTGGTGACGAAGGTGGCGAGGTTCAGCCGGGAGTTGCCGTCCAGCATCAGCTCGTCGTGGACCAGCTGCTGTGCGGTCGCCGGGGGCATCGGGGCGGTGGGGAGCCGGTGCTTGGGCGGGGCCTCGGTCATCCCGCCGACCGGATCGGCCTCGCCGTAGAAGGGATTGACGGACATCGGACGCTCGTCGGGCTTCTCGGGCCCTTTGTGCAGTGCCATGGGCGCGCCTCCTGGAGAGATCAACGTTGGTCAGTGGATTGGGGTTCCGTCCTCGCGCAGCTGCATCTGCGGCCGCCCGGTCACCAGCAGCCAGGCCGGCAGGGAGGCCATGCACAGAAGCGCGAGAATCGTGGGCGAGGACACCAGCACGGCAGCGGTGAACAGGCTCACCCAGCCCTGCCGGGTGATGGCGAGCAGCGTTCCGAGCACCCCGGCCGACACCGCGACGGCGGGATGCACGGCGTCCACCAGCGCGTGGGCGCACAACCCGAAGGCGACTCCCACGAACACGGCCGGGAAGATCCGCCCGCCACGGAAGCCGCAGGAGGCGGCGACGAGCAGCGCGGCCAGCTTCACCACCGTCATGGTGGCGAACTCCCCGGCCGACCAGCCCTCCGGATCGGCCGCCAGCTCCCCGATCTCGTCCAGCCCCTTGAAGAGGGTCAGATGGCCACCGACGGCCGCCAGCAGCCCCAGCACGAGCCCGCCGACCGGAAGCGCCACCATGGGGTGCCGCAGCCGCACGAACGCGCCGTGGACGTACGGGAACGCCAGCACGGCCGCCATGCCGAGCAGCGCCGCCGCCGACGCGATCACCAGCGCGGCCAGCAGATCGCCCCAGCCGGGCCGCCCGATCGGGGGCAGATGCAGGTCGAAGGAGGGATGGGCCACCAGGGTGGTCGTCAGCGCGCCGGCCGCGGCCGCGAGCAACGGCCCGAACACGTTGTCCCACAGCGCCCCCCTGAGCTGCCGTCCGGCCAGTGCCTCGGAGATCACCAGGGCCGCCGCCACCGGGGTGCCGAACAGCGCGCCGATCGTCGCCGCTTCCGCCAGCGCCGGCCACAGCCCACGCGGCATACGGGGGAGCAGCCGGCGCCCCAGCCAGAAGGCCAGGGCCACGTTCACGGCGATGATCGGGTTCTCGGGCCCGAGGCTCGGCCCGCCGGCGAGCATCAGAGCGGTTGCCAGCAGCAGCCCCGGCAGCACCGCGAGCGGCAGCACGGGCGCGTCCAGCCCCATGGTCGCCGGCTCCGGCCCGGCATGCCCGGGCGCCTTCCACACCACCAGACCTACGGCCACCCCGGTCGCCGTGAGCATCACCAGCATCCACAGCACGGAGTACCGGCCCACCCCCAGCGCGTCCGGCAGGTTCCGCCACAGCAGGTGCTGGAGTTCCTCGGCCGCCACGCTCACCCCGACCAGGAGCAGACTCGCGCCCACGCCCACCACGAGAGCCGGGAGGATCAGCGGCAGCAGAGCGCGCGCCGGAGTCGCCGGGGCGGGTGCCTGCTGCGCGGTGTCCTGGGCCACGGGCTCACGATAAGCGCACAAAACGGGCGTGACATCCGGAGGTTCTCCTGCCGGGGTTGCACCTCACGTGGCGTGAGGAGCCACCGTGGAGCGCGTACCGAGAAGGGAGCAGACGAAGTGAGCTACTCCGTGGGACAGGTCGCGGGCTTCGCCGGTGTCACCGTGCGCACGCTGCACCACTACGACGACATCGGCCTGCTCACCCCGAGCGAGCGCAGCCACGCGGGCCACCGGCGCTACGGCGACGCGGACCTCGACCGGCTGCAGCAGATCCTGTTCTACCGCGAGCTCGGCTTCCCGCTCGACGAGGTCGCCGCCCTGCTCGACGACCCGGCCGCGGACCCGCGCGCGCACCTGCGCCGCCAGCACGAACTGCTGACCGCCCGGATCGAGAAGCTGCAGAAGATGGCGGCGGCCGTGGAACACGCCATGGAGGCACGCAAGATGGGGATAAATCTGACGCCGGAGGAGAAGTTCGAGGTGTTCGGGGACAAGGACCCGGAGCAGTACGCCGAGGAGGCGGAACAGCGCTGGGGCGGCACGGAGGCATACGCCGAGTCGCAGCGCCGCGCCGCGAACTACACCAAGGACGACTGGAAGCGCATGCAGGCCGAGGTGGCCGACTGGGGCGAGCGCTACGACGCCCTGATGGCCGCCGGCGAACCATCCACCGGCGAGGCGGCCATGGACATGGCCGAGGAGCACCGGCAGCACATCTGCGGCTGGTTCTACGACTGCCCGTACGAGATGCACCAGGGTCTGGCCGAGATGTACGTGTCGGACGAGCGCTTCAAGGCGTTCTACGACTCCATGCGCCCCGGTCTGGCAGAGCACCTCAGGGAGGCGATCACGGCCAACGCGGCCCGCCACACCTCGTAGTCGTCCGGCCCGGGATCTACTCCCGGGTCAGGACCACCGCCGTACCGTAGGCGCACACCTCCGTGCCCACGTCCGCCGCCTCCGTCACGTCGAAGCGGAACATCAGCACGGCGTTCGCCCCACGCGCGCGTGCCTGCTCGACAAGGCGCTCCATGGCCTGGTTGCGGGTCTGCACCAGCGTCTTGGTGAGCCCTTTGAGCTCACCGCCGACCATCGACTTCAGCCCGGCACCGATCTGGCTGCCGAGATGCCGGGAGCGCACGGTCAACCCGAAGACCTCGCCCAGCACCTCCTGGACCCGGTGGCCGGGCACGTCGTTCGTGGTCACCACGAGCACGTCTGGCTGGGGCCCCTGGCCGCCGCCGTATTCGTCAATACCCATGGCTCACAGCTTGGTCCCGGACGGGCCACAGTGCATCCTGGGGAGCCCCATGGAACCTGGGTCCCCACGGCTGCGTTGATACTTTTGGGCAGCCAGCCCCGCCCGCCCCACCAGCAGGAGCCACAATCCCGTGACCACGCTCGCGCTCGGCCCCGAGTGGATCAGTCCCGACTATCTGATCCAGACCTTCAGCCTGCCAGGCATCCTGCTGATCGTCTTCGCCGAGTCGGGTCTCTTCGCGTTCCTGCCGGGCGACTCCCTGCTGTTCACGGCGGGCCTGTTCGTGGCCGAGGGGAACTTCATCAGCCAGCCCCTGTGGCTGGTCTGCACGCTCATCGTGCTGGCCGCCGTCCTCGGCGACCAGGTCGGCTACATGATCGGCAAGTTCTTCGGACCGAAGCTCTTCAGCCGCCCCAACTCCAAGCTCTTCAAACAGGAGAACCTGGAGAAGGCCCACGAGTTCATGGAGAAGTACGGCCCCAAGGCCATCGTCATGGCCCGCTTCGTCCCGATCGTGCGCACCTTCGCCCCCATCGTGGCGGGCGCCGGCCGGATGAAGTACCGCACCTTCCTGACGTACAACATCATCGGTGGCGTGGCCTGGGGCACGGGTGTCACCCTCGCCGGCTACTGGCTCGGCCAGATCGACGTCATCAAGAAGAACGTCGAGGCGATCCTGGTCCTGATCGTCCTGGTCTCGGTGGTCCCGATCATCATCGAGTACCTGCGCGAGCGCGGAAAGAAGAAGCGCGCGGCGGCACAGGCCCCGCCCCAGCAGCCGTACCAGCCGATGGACGACGCGACGACCCAGCTCCGCCGCATCCCGTCTGAGGACGAGCAGCAGCAGCCACCTCAGCAGCAGCACAACGGCTACGACCAGTACTACGGCCAGCAGCCGCAACAACAGCAGCCGTATGCCCAGCAGTACCCGCAGAACTACGGCAACCAGCAGTACGGCCAGCAGAACCAGCAGAACCCCTACAACCAGGGGTACTGAGACCTGCCGGGGCGCGGGTCAGAACCCCCGCGTCCTCTTGGCGGCCCGCCGCTTCCCCGCAGACCCCACCCTCAAGAACAGCCGGGAAATCTCCGACCCCAGGTTGACCCCGATGGCGATGGCCATAGCCAGCGCCGCCGCCTTCGACAGTGACACCAGCCCCTCGTCGACGTCGTTCCCGGCGATCGACAACAACCCGAAGTACGTGGCGGAACCCGGCAGCAGCGGCCCGATCGCCGCGGTCGTGTAGGGGAGCGCGGAAGCGAACCGGTACCGGGACAGCAACTGCCCGAACAACCCGACCAGCCCCGCCGCCACGGCCGTGGACGCGACCGGCGAGAACTCCCCGGTGTAGTGCATCGCCCCGTACACACACCAGGCGACACCACCGTTCAAGGTCACGGCCAGCACGGTGGATCGTTCCTGCTGCAACAGCACGGCGAACGTCAGCGACAGCAGCATCGACGCCGCGATCTGCCAGAGCGGCTGCGACCCCGTGGACAGCGCCTCGTCGGGATTGAGACGCGCCCCCAGCTGCACGCCCACGTAGAGCATCACCAGCACGCCCACGACGATGCCGACGAAGAAGTACATGACCTCCAGCAGGCGGGCCGACGCGGTGATGTAGAAGCCGGTCAGGCCGTCCTGGACGCCCGCCACCAGGGCCCGCCCCGGCAGCAGGGCGAACAGTCCACCGGTGATGACCGCGGACGCCTTCACGTCGACGTGGGCCAGCGTCAGGGCGATCCCGATCGCCGCGGGCGGCATCGCGGCGACCGTGAACTGGTAGAACTCCGGCAGCCCCCGCCCCGCACACAGCCACGCCAGCCGGTCGCCGAGCATCGCGCCGAGCATGGCCGCGACGAACACGACCAGGTCACCGCCGACGAGTACGGACGCCGCGGCCGCGAGCAGCCCGCTCGCCAGGGTCAGCACCCAGGTCGGATACGGGTGCCGGTTGCGCCGGATCTCGGCGAGCCGCCGGTACGCCTCCTCCAGGGAGATGGCCGTCTCGGGGTCGCTGAGGTCGTCCACCAGCTGGAAGACGGCCGCGAGACGCGTGTAGTCGGTTCCGCGCCGTCGCACGGTCCTGGACGCCGTCACGGGGTCGTCCACGAGCGACGGCTGGTAGGAGATCGACAGCAGCGTGAAGGTGACGTTCGGCTCGCAGCGGTCGAGAGCGTAGGACCGGCAGACGGCGAACATCGCCGCCTCCACGTCCTCCGCGCCCTCACCGCCCGCGAGCAGCAGTTCGCCGATACGCAGGGTCAGGTCGAGCACACGCGGGACGGCCGGGCCGGCATCGTCCTCGGACTTCTGCACCGGTTCCGGCGCGGGCCGCTCGGCCACCGGCATCCGCAGCATCGTGCGCATCCGGTCCTGCCAGGGCACGTCCTTGGTGAGACTGACCACTGGTATGCCGGTCGCCGGAGTGAACGCGGGGGGCGCGTCCCTCGCGCTGTACGTGCGGGGCGTGTTGAACGCCGACCCCTCCGGCTCGGCGGTGGACGGCTGCGGCACCTCCAGCCCCTTGGGCACCGCGAACTCCGACGTGGTCTCCGGCTCGCCGCCGACGCCTCTGGGCATGGCGAGCCCGTCGGGAACGGCGAACTCGGACGTGATCTCGGAGTCGTAGAAACTCCTCGCCTCGTCCGACTGCGGCTTGCGGTGCTCCGCCTCCGTCACTCCGTAACGCTCCCTGAACGACACATTCCGTAAGCCTCAGTATGCGCGGGCATGCGAACGGGCCACACGCGTGTGCGTGCGGCCCGTCAGCGACTCGGGGCTCAGTGGCCGCCCTGGTCCTTGAAGCGCTTGTAGGACCGCTCGATCTCGGCCTCGGCGTCGGTGCGGCCGACCCAGTCGGCGCCCTCGACGGACTTGCCGGGCTCCAGGTCCTTGTAGACCTCGAAGAAGTGCTGGATCTCCAGGCGGTCGAACTCGGAGACGTGGTGGATGTCGCGCAGGTGCTCGACACGCGGGTCCGTCGCCGGGACGCACAGCAGCTTGTCGTCGCCGCCCGCCTCGTCCGTCATGCGGAACATGCCGATCGCACGGCACTTGATGAGACAGCCCGGGAACGTCGGCTCGTCAAGAATGACCAGCGCGTCCAGCGGGTCGCCGTCCTCGCCGAGGGTGTTCTCGACGAAGCCGTAGTCGGTCGGGTAGGCGGTCGAGGTGAAGAGTCGACGGTCCAGGCGGATCCGACCGGTCTCGTGGTCCACCTCGTACTTGTTCCGCGAACCCTTCGGGATCTCGATCGTGACGTCGAACTCCACCGGTGGCTCCTCCATGATCAACACATAGTTCTGGTGGTTAAGTGTCCCTCACGCCGGTGTGTGATCGCGAAAGGGGCTGTTGGTCGTGCCTGAACTGAGGCCTTGGCGGGCTGCGAGACCGCATGTGGTGCGGGCCGCGAACGCCGTACGACCGCGTCTGGCACGCGCCGCGGACGCCGTACGTCCAGGACTCACCCGGGCCACGGACACCGTACGGCCGCACCTCAAGCGAACCGTCGCCGCCGTGAAACCGCAGGTCACACGGCTGACCGGACTCCAGAGGCCGAAGACCCTGAAGACCTGGCAGTACACCGCCGGTGCCGCCGGCGCCGGTCTGGCGCTGGCCGCCACCGTGGCGACCGCCGCCGGTCCGTGGGACTCCACGGGTCAGCGTACGGCCGAGCGGGACCGGGCCGCCGCACTGGAGCAGCCGGGTGGCACAGATCACGGCGGTGATTCCGGTACGACGGACGCGGCCCCCCGTCCCGCCCCGAGCGCCGCGTCCGTGCTCGTGGGGCTCGGCGGCGCCGGCAACTCCGTGAAGTCCGCCCCGACCGGTACGGCCCTCGCGGGCGTCCTCGGCCCGCTCCTCGGGAACCCGGCACTCGGCACCCAGCACACCGCGGCGGTGGTGGACGTCTCCACCGGCAAGCGCCTGTACGGAGCGGGCGCGGGCGCCGCGCTGACCCCCGCCTCCACCACGAAGATCGCCACTGCGGTCGCCGCCCTCTCCGCCCTCGGCGCCGACCACCGCCTCACCACGCGCGCGGCCCTGGAATCCGACACCAAGGAGCTCGTGCTCGTCGGCGGCGGCGACCCGACGCTCACCGCCCGCAAGGACGCCGACGGCTGGGCGAGCCTGCGCGAGTTGGCCGACGAGACCGCCGCGGCTCTCAAGAAGCGGGACATCACCACCGTCACGCTCTCCTACGACAAGACCCTGTACGCGGGCCCCGAGATCCACCCGATCGGGGTCAACGACAACCTCGCCCCCGTCACCGCCCTGATGACCGACGAGGCCCGCACCGACGACTCGACGAGCGGGCCCGTCCCGCGCGTGAGCGACCCGGCGACCGACGCGACCCGCACCTTCGCGACGTTCCTGTCGGCCCACGGCATCAAGACGACGTCCCCGGGCCCCTCCAAGGCGACCGGCCGCGCGGACACCCTGGCCGAGGTCTCCTCGCCCCCGCTCTCCGACCTCGTCGAACGCATGCTCACCAACAGCGACAACGACATCGCCGAGGCGCTCGCCCGCCAGACCGCCGTCGCGGTGAAGCAGCGCGCCGACTTCGAGGGCGGCGGCAGGGCGATCCGCGCCCAGCTGAGGAAGCTCGGACTCCCGCTGGCCGGCGCCGACTTCCATGACGGCAGCGGACTCGACCGCGCCGACCGGCTCACCGCGAACCTGCTGACCTCACTGCTGGTGAAGGCCGGCGACCCCGGCCATCCGGAACTCCGTCCCGTCCTCACGGGTCTTCCGGTGGCCGGCTTCACCGGCACCCTGACCAGCCGTTACGCGAACGGCGCGGCAGGGGTCGTACGGGCGAAGACGGGCACCCTGACCGGAGTGAACACGCTGGCCGGGACGGTCGTCGACCAGGACGGCCGACTGCTGGCCTTCGCGTTCCTCGCGTCGGACACGACGAATCCGGCGGCGGCCCAGAGCGCCCTGGACCGCACCGCGACCGCGCTGGCGGCCTGCGGCTGCGGCTGAACCGGCCGCGGGCCCGCTGGGGCAGGCGTCGGGTTTGCCCACCCGAGCGACCTGCCCCAAGTGGGAACGCTCACGTACGGTTGACGCATGACGAGCATCGGTGGTGCTGCTTCTTCTCAGATGGTCGACTGGAATCTCGCGGTGGCGACCGCGACCCGGCTGGTACGGCCGGGCCCCGAGGTGAGCCGTGACGAGGCCCGGGCCGTCGTCGCGGAACTGCGCCGGCACGCCAAGGCCTCGGAGGAACACGTCCGCGGCTTCACCCGGATGGCGACGGAGGACGTCCACGACACTCCCGTACTCGTCGTCGACCGCCCCGGCTGGGTCCGGGCGAACGTCGCAGGGTTCCGGGAGATCCTCAAACCGCTCCTGGAGAAGATGCAGGAACGACGCGGCAACACCCCCGGCGGCGCGGTCCTCGGTGCCGTCGGCGGCAAGGTGACCGGCGTCGAACTGGGGATGCTGCTGTCGTTCCTGTCGTCCCGCGTGCTCGGCCAGTACGAGACCTTCGCCCCGGCCACCCGCGAACTCCCGGCGGGGGAGAACGGCGGCGGCCGACTCCTCCTCGTCGCCCCGAACATCGTGCACGTGGAACGCGAACTCGACGTCCAGCCCCATGACTTCCGCCTGTGGGTCTGCCTGCACGAGGAGACCCACCGCACGCAGTTCACGGCCGTGCCGTGGCTGCGCGACCACCTGGAGGGCGAAATCCAGTCGTTCCTGGGGGAGACCGAGGTCGACCCCATGACCGTGCTGGAGCGCATCCGTGAGGCCGCCCAGTCGCTCGCCGGCGGACGGCCCGAGGGCGAGGAGGACGACGACGGCGGGCGCTCGCTCGTGGAGATCGTGCAGACCCCGGCCCAGCGGGAGATCCTCGGCCGCCTCACCGCCGTGATGTCCCTCCTGGAGGGCCACGCCGACTTCGTCATGGACGGGGTGGGCCCGGCCGTCGTGCCGAGCGTCGCCGAGATCCGCGAGAAGTTCCAGCAGCGCCGGGCCAAGGGCGCCTCCCGCCTGGACATGGCCCTGCGCAAGCTCCTCGGCCTGGACGCCAAACTCCGCCAGTACCGCGACGGCGAACGCTTCGTGCGGGCCGTCGTCGACCAGGTCGGCATGGACGGCTTCAACCGCGTGTGGACCTCCCCGAACACCCTCCCGACCAAGACGGAGATCGCCAAACCGGCGGACTGGGTCGCGCGGGTGCACCGCAAGGCCGAGTCGTGAACCGCGCGCCCACGTCGTGAGAGGAATCCGGCCGACGGCAGGCGAACGCCCCTTCAATCACCCGTCTGAGGGACCGTGAGCCATGGGTAGGCGTGCAATGCTCGGGGAACGGCCCGGTTCTGTCACCATCTACATACTCTGAGTGACCGAACCTCGGGCTCACCCCCGAAAACTTCATGAAGGGAACCGGACATGGGTCCCCATCCTGCGGTCGCGGCGATACGCCTGGCGGTCCGCCGCGTCCTCCACGACATCCTCAACGACCACCATGCCGCAGCCGAGCACAACCCGCACGAGCGCCCGCCGTCGCCGCTCGTGCTCGTGGCCTGCTCCGGGGGCGCCGACTCCATGGCGCTCGCCTCCGCCCTCGCCTTCGAGGCCCCCAAACTCGGCGTCCGCGCCGGCGGCGTCACCGTCGACCACGGTCTCCAGCCCGGCTCCGACCTGCGCGCCGAGGAAGTCGTCCTCAGGCTCCGCGAACTCGGCCTGGACCCCGTCGAGTCCACCGCCGTGAGCGTCGGCCGCGAAGGCGGACCCGAGGCCGCCGCCCGCGACGCCCGCTACGCCGCCCTCGACGCCGCCGCCGAACGCCATGGCGCGACCGCCGTCCTGCTCGGCCACACCCGCGACGACCAGGCCGAAACCGTCCTGCTCGGTCTCGCCCGCGGCTCCGGCATCCGCTCGCTGTCCGGAATGGCCGCGGTGTCCGGGGGCCCGGGCGCCGCCCGCCGCTACCGCCGGCCCTTCCTGCAACTCGACCGGCAGACCGCCCGCAAGGCCTGCATGGTCCAGTCCCTGCCCGTGTGGGACGACCCCCACAACGCCGACCCCGCGTACACCCGCTCCCGGCTGCGCCAGGAGGGCCTGCCCGCCCTGGAGAAGGCACTCGGCAAAGGGGTCGTCGAGGCGCTCGCCCGCACCGCCCAGCTCTCCCGCGACGACGCCGACGCCCTCGACGCCTGGGCCCGCCAGGCCGAGGCCTCCGTACGCGACGCGGCAGGCCTGCTGGAGTGCGCCAAGCTGTACGCCCTGCCGCCCGCCGTACGCCGCCGCATCCTGCGCCAGGCGGCCATCGAGGCCGGCGCCCCGGCCGGTTCGCTGTTCGCCCGCCACATCGAGGAAATCGACCGGCTGATCACCGGCTGGCGCGGCCAGGGAGCCATCAATCTCCCCGGCAAGGTCGTCGCCCAGCGGCAGGGTGGCAGACTGGTGATTCGGCAAGGCTGAATCCCTGGCTCCCCTCCCGGGGGGTGCCGGGCGGCCGCTGGGACGACCGAAAGTGATGCGGTGGACGCGAAAGACATGGGTGCCGACCTCAAAGAGGTACTCATCACCAAGGAAGAGATCGACGCGAAGCTCGTGGAGCTCGCCGCGAAGATCGACGCGGAGTACGCGGGCAAGGACCTGCTGATCGTCGGCGTCCTCAAGGGCGCGGTGATGGTCATGGCGGACCTCGCCCGGGCCCTGTCCACCCCCGTCACGATGGACTGGATGGCCGTGTCCTCCTACGGCGCGGGCACCCAGTCCTCCGGTGTGGTGCGGATCCTCAAGGACCTCGACACCGACATCAAGGGCCGGCACGTCCTGATCGTCGAGGACATCATCGACTCCGGCCTGACCCTGTCCTGGCTGCTGTCCAACCTGGGCTCCCGCGAGCCGGAGTCGCTCAAGGTCTGCACCCTGCTGCGCAAGCCGGACGCCGCCAAGGTGGCCATCGACGTCGAGTGGGTCGGCTTCGACATCCCCAACGAGTTCGTCGTCGGCTACGGTCTCGACTACGCCGAGAAGTACCGCAACCTCCCGTTCGTCGGTACGCTCGCGCCCCACGTCTACGGCGGCTGAGCCAAACAGCCCAAGCCCTGTACGACGATCGGGAACCCCAGCGGGTTTCGCGCCGTTGGAGCATGCAGACGGGTTCGCCAGCCCTCCCGTGCGGCTTCGGCCCACAATGCTGGGGTACCGTCAGAAGAACTGTCTTTATCAAACTCACTATGGCAGGAGGGACGGGGCGACACCGCTCCGTATGGATGGACGTGAAGCGATACTTCCGTGGGCCGGTCATGTGGATCGTGCTGGCCGTCCTTGCCGTGGTCGTGTTGATGCAGGTCGTCGGCTCGTCCGGCGGCTACAAGACGGTGGACACCGGCCAGGTCGTCCAGGCGATCAATGACAACAAGGTCGAACAGGCCAAGCTGACCACCGGCGACGAGAACACCATCAAGGTGCAGCTCAAGGACGGCGAAAAGGTCGAGGGCAGCTCGAAGATCCAGGCGAGCTACATCGGCGACCAGGGCCGTGACCTCGCCAATGTGCTGCAGAACAAGTTCCAGGACAAGCAGATCCCCGACGGGTACACCGTCTCGCCGACGAAGCAGAACGCCTTCGTCGGGATCCTGCTTTCCCTGCTCCCCTTCGTCCTCATCGTGGTCGTCTTCCTGTTCCTGATGAATCAGATGCAGGGCGGCGGCTCCCGGGTCATGAACTTCGGGAAGTCCAAGGCGAAGCTCATCACCAAGGACACCCCGAAGACGACGTTCTCGGACGTCGCCGGCTCGGACGAGGCCGTCGAGGAGCTCCAGGAGATCAAGGAGTTCCTCCAGGAACCGGCGAAGTTCCAGGCGGTCGGGGCCAAGATCCCCAAGGGCGTACTGCTGTACGGCCCTCCCGGCACCGGCAAGACCCTGCTCGCGCGCGCCGTCGCGGGCGAGGCCGGTGTCCCCTTCTACTCGATCTCAGGTTCCGACTTCGTCGAGATGTTCGTCGGTGTCGGTGCCTCCCGAGTCCGTGACCTGTTCGAGCAGGCCAAGGCGAACGCCCCGGCGATCGTCTTCGTCGACGAGATCGACGCGGTCGGCCGCCACCGCGGCGCCGGCCTCGGCGGCGGTCACGACGAGCGCGAGCAGACCCTGAACCAGCTGCTCGTCGAGATGGACGGCTTCGACGTCAAGGGCGGTGTGATCCTCATCGCCGCGACGAACCGGCCCGACATCCTCGACCCGGCCCTCCTGCGCCCCGGCCGCTTCGACCGCCAGATCGCGGTCGACCGCCCGGACATGCAGGGCCGTCTGGAGATCCTCAAGGTCCACCAGAAGGGCAAGCCGGTCGCTCCGGACGTCGACCTGTCGGCGGTCGCCCGCCGCACGCCGGGCTTCACCGGCGCGGACCTGAGCAACGTCCTCAACGAGGCCGCGCTGCTCACGGCCCGCTCCGACAAGAAGCTCATCGACAACCACATGCTCGACGAGGCCATCGACCGCGTCGTGGCGGGCCCGCAGAAGCGGACCCGGATCATGTCGGACAAGGAAAAGAAGATCACCGCGTACCACGAGGGCGGACACGCCCTGGTCGCGGCGGCCTCCCCGAACTCCGACCCGGTCCACAAGATCACGATCCTCTCGAGAGGCCGTGCTCTGGGCTACACGATGGTCCTGCCGGACGAGGACAAGTACTCGACCACGCGCAACGAGATGCTCGACCAGCTCGCCTACATGCTGGGCGGCCGCGCTGCCGAGGAACTGGTCTTCCACGACCCGACCACCGGCGCCGCTAACGACATCGAGAAGGCCACGGCGACGGCCCGCGCGATGGTCACGCAGTACGGCATGACCGAGCGTCTCGGCGCCATCAAGTTCGGTGGGGACAACACCGAGCCGTTCCTCGGACGTGAGATGGCTCACCAGCGCGACTACTCGGAAGAGGTCGCCGCGCTGGTCGACGAAGAGGTCAAGAAGCTCATCGAGAACGCGCACAACGAGGCCTGGGAGATCCTGGTCGAGAACCGCGACGTCCTCGACAACCTGGTGCTCCAGCTCCTGGAGAAGGAGACGCTGGGCAAGGAGGAGATCGCCGAGATCTTCTCCGCCATCGTCAAGCGCCCGGCACGGCCCGCCTGGACGGGCTCGTCGCGGCGCACGCCCTCCACCCGTCCGCCGGTGCTCTCCCCCAAGGAGCTCGCACTGACGAACGGCGCCAACGGCGCGACCCCGGCGATCACCACCGCCAAGGCCACCGCGTCGGAGCCAGCCACGGAGGCGGTTCCCGAGGAGCGTCCCGAGAGCTGACCTCTGGTTCCACCTCGGTGGTCTCACCCACCGGGTCCGGAATGGATGCCGCGCCCCCCAGGTTTTAGCCTGGGGGGTCGCGGCGTTTTTCGGCCGTGGAGGGACTCCAGGAACGAGGCACCAGATGACCGACCCCGTGACGTTGGACGGCGAGGGCTCCATCGGCGAGTTCGACGAGAAGCGTGCCGAGAACGCCATACGCGAACTGCTGATCGCGGTCGGAGAGGACCCGGACCGCGAGGGGCTGCGGGAGACCCCGGCACGGGTGGCGCGGGCGTACAAGGAGATATTCGCGGGGCTGTGGCAGAAGCCCGAGGACGTGCTGACCACCACGTTCGACCTGGGGCACGACGAGATGGTGCTCGTGAAGGACATCGAGGTGTACAGCACCTGTGAGCATCATCTGGTGCCGTTCCGGGGCGTCGCCCACGTCGGTTACATTCCGGCCACCAGCGGCAAGATCACGGGGCTGTCGAAGCTGGCCCGGCTCGTGGACGTCTACGCCCGTCGCCCGCAGGTGCAGGAACGACTCACCACGCAGATCGCGGACTCCCTGATGGAGATCCTGGAGCCGCGTGGTGTGATCGTCGTCGTGGAGTGCGAGCACATGTGCATGTCGATGCGGGGCATCCGCAAGCCCGGCGCCAAGACGCTCACCTCGGCCGTGCGCGGTCAGCTGCGGGACGCAGCGACGCGCAATGAGGCGATGAGCCTGATCATGGCCCGCTGAGCTGCCTGGCGGCTGTGGAGCCTCAGGCCGCCGACGCGGCCCCCGTGTTCCGGTCGTCGTCCTCCGGGAGTTTGCACACCCGCTCCAGGAAAATGGCCGCCGCTATCACCGCGATGCCGGCCAGGACCGAGAAACCGGCGTAGATGGCCTGGTCCCGGCGGGCGGGGATGTCGAGGGACTCCAGAAGGAACACGCCGGTGCCGCCGTACATACCGGAGACCAGAGCGGCGACCAGGGCGCTGGCCTGGCCGAAGACGACCGCGCGGGCCGCCATCAGAGGGTCGACGCCCTTCGCGTCCGGGGTCCGCTCGCGCTGGGCCTTGAGGCGGGCGCGGATGGAGAGGGCCGTGGCCATGAGGACCACGGCGATCAGGGCGAGGACGATGGGGGCGGCCAGCGGGACGCTGGGCAGGGTCCCGATCGAGTTCCACAGGCGGGCGCCCGCCCAGGACAGGACCCCGGCGACGGCGAAGACGCCGGCCAGCAGCCTGATGCGCAGCTCTCTCACGGTGTTCCTTCAGCTCCCCCGTCGTCCCACGAAGTGCGGCCGTCTTGACCTTAACGGCTATTCGGGCAGCTGGAGTTCCAGGTCCTTGCGGGCTTCCACGCCCTCCCGGGTGACGGTGTCGAGGAGGTCGGCGACCGGGCCGCGCCCGGGCAGCTGGGCCTCGGGCTCCACGTCGTGCCACGGGGCGAGGACGAAGGCGCGCTCATGGGCGCGGGGGTGGGGCAGGGTGAGGACCGGGTCGTCGGAGACCACCTCGGCGTACGCGACGATGTCGACGTCGAGGGTGCGCGGGCCCCAGCGCTCGTCCCGCACCCGGTTGAAGGCCTCCTCGACCGCGTGCGCCCGCTCCAGCAGCGAGGACGGGGGGAGCGTGGTCTTCAGCACGACGACCGCGTTGAAGTACGACGGCTGGCTGTCGGCCGCCACGCCCCACGGCTCGGTCTCGTACACGGGGGAGACCGCCTTGACGCGGACGCCGGGGGTGTCCTCCAGGGCGTCGATGGCGCCCTGGAGCGTCTCCAGGCGGTTGCCTAGGTTGGAGCCGAGGGAGAGCACGGCACGTTTCGGGTTGTGCAGGGTGGTGTCGGCGGCGTCCACCTGCTGCACGACGGAGGCGGGTACCGGCTGTACGGTCGGGTCGCTGTGACCCGCGGTGAAGGACGCGGTCATGCTCGGCTCCGGGTGATGGTGACGGTCACGTCGTCGAACGGGACGGTGATCGGTGCGTCGGGTTTGTGGACCCGGACCTCGACCTCCTCTACCCCGTCGTGCTTCAGACAGGCCTGGGCGATGCGTTCGGCGAGGGTCTCGATGAGGTTGACGGGCTCGCCCTCGACGACGGCCACGACCTCCTCCGCCACGATGCCGTAGTGCACGGTCTTCGCCAGGTCGTCGTCGGCGGCGGCAGGCCGGGTGTCCAGGCCCAGCACGAGGTCCACGACGAAGGTCTGGCCCTTCTCGCGTTCCTCGGGGAACACCCCGTGGTGCCCGCGGGCCTTCAGGCCGCTCAGCGCGACACGATCCACGCGAATCACTCCTGCAATCGTCGGTCACGGCCGGTCCGTGCCGTGTGCGGGCGGCACACCGGCCTCGAACGAATCTACCTGCGAGCACTGACAGGGCCGGGCCACGGGGGCGCGGGCCCGTGCCGGGTACAGGAGGTTTCACCGTGTGTTTCCCCTGGGGAACCCGGCGGCTCACGGGTTGGTAGCCGCCCATACCCAGGGGTTCGTGATTCCAACCACTTCTTGGTCCTGACGGCTTACGACGGCGTACTACGGCTTACGAGGGCGTCTCCTGGTCCTCGTCCTCGTCGCTCTCGGCCAGTACCGGGGAGGCGTGGTGGGACCACATCTTCCAGCCCTCGGGAGTGCGGCGGAACACGTTCGTGGCGACCACCAGCTGGCCGACGAGCGGGCCCAGCTCCTCGCCGCCCTCGGGTGCGGGGCCGCCGCTGAGGATGTTCTCGGTGCAGGTCACCAGGGCGGTGTCGCCGGTGACGGAGACATGCACGTCGGTGAGGAAGAACTGGATGTAGTCGGTGTTCGCCATGATCAGCGCGTACGACCTGAGGACCTCGCCGCGGCCGGTCAGCACGGGCCAGCCGGGGTGGACGCAGGAGACCACGCCGACGTCGGCCGGGTCGTGGTACTCCTCGTCGACGCCCAGGTCGGCCGGGGTGAGCCAGAGCGAGGACAGCGCTTCGAAGTCGCCGCGCTCCAGTGCCTCGTAGAAGGAGGTGTTGGCGGCCTCCACCTGCTCCACGTCCGTGTGGGGGGCGCTCACCGGGCTCCTTCCGCGCTGTTGTCCTCGGTCCGCGCGCTCTCGGTACGCGCCCCTTCCACGGCGCGTGCGACCCGTACCGCGTCCGCAGTCGCGCGCACCTCGTGCACGCGCACCGCCCACGCGCCGGCGTGCGCCGCGAGGGCGGAGACGGCGGCCGTGGCGGCGTCGCGCTCGCGCGCGGGCGGCGGGGCGCCCTCCGGGCCGGCGAGCACCCGGCCGAGGAACCGCTTGCGGGAGGCGGCGACGAGGAGGGGGTGGCCGAGGCCGAGGAGGCGGTCGAGGTGGGAGAGCAGGACCAGGTCGTGCTCGGCGTCCTTGGAGAAGCCGAGACCCGGGTCGACGACGACACGGTCGGGGGCGATGCCGCCGGCGAGAACGGCGTCCACGCGCGCGTGGAGCTCGCCGACGACCTCGGCGACGACGTCGGCGTAGACGCCCCTGACGTTGCCGCCCGCCAGGAAGCCGCGCCAGTGCATGACGACGAAGGGGGCGCCGGCGTCGGCGACGACCGGGATCATCGCGGGGTCGGCGAGGCCGCCGCTGACGTCGTTGACGAGGGCCGCGCCGGCGGCGAGGGCCTGCTCGGCGACCGAGGCGCGCATGGTGTCGACGGAGACGGTGACGCCCTCGGAGGCGAGGCCGCGGACGACGGGGATGACGCGCCGGATCTCCTCCGCCTCGTCGACACGGGTGGCGCCGGGGCGGGTGGACTCGCCGCCGACGTCTACGAGGTCGGCGCCCTCCTCGACGAGGGCGAGCCCGTGCTTGACGGCGGCCGCCGTGTCGAACCAGCGGCCGCCGTCGGAGAAGGAGTCGGGGGTGACGTTCACGACCCCCATGACCGCGCAGCGGTCCCATTCCGGAAGGCCGGCGACGCGCCCGCGTCCGCTCTGCTTGCTCATGCGTTCAGCCTAGGCCCCGCGTGCGGCGGTGGGACCGCGCGGCCTGGGGGTCAGGCCGCTCTGACGTCCCGCTCGCCGATCGCGTGCGCACACGCGCGTGCGGTGTGCGAGCGGCCGCGCAGGAACCGCGGCAGCGGGAGGGCGAGGTTGACGAAGCCCTCGGCCTGCATGGCGGCGAAGCCGATGCGGGGGAGGTCTCCGGAGGCCCGGTAGACGACGAAGCGGGGCTCCCAGCGGGGCTGGAACTTCGCGTTGAACTTGTACAGGGACTCGATCTGGAACCAGCGGGACAGGAAGACCAGCAGACCGCGCCAGGCGCGCAGCACCGGGCCCGCGCCGATCTTCTCGCCGCGCGCGAGCGCCGAGCGGAACATGGCGAAGTTCAGCGACACGCGCGTGATGCCGAACTTCGGGGCCGCCTGGAGGGCGGCGACGATGAGCAGTTCGTTCATGCCGGGGTCGGCCGAGCGGTCCCGTCGCATCAGGTCCAGGGAGGCCCCGTCGGTGCCCCAGGGCACGAAGTGGAGGATCGCCTTGAGGTCGCCGTACGGGCCGGGCTGCTCGTCGGCCTTGTGAGCGGTGGCGATGAGGCAGTCGCCGTCGGCGAGGTCGCCGATGCGGCCGAGCGCCATCGAGAAGCCGCGCTCGGTGTCCGTGCCGCGCCAGTCGTCGGCGGCCTGGCGTACGCGCTCCAGCTCGGTCTCCCCGAGGTCACGGACGCGCCGTACCCGGGTCTCGTAACCGGCGCGCTCGATGCGCTTGACCATCTGGCGCACGTTGCGCATCGCGCGGCCGGCGAGCGAGAAATCCGCGACGTCCACCACCGCCTCGTCGCCCAGTTCGAGGGCGTCCAGGCCGGTCTCGCGGGTCCACACCTCGCCGCCGGTCTCCGAGCAGCCCATGACGGCGGGCGTCCAGGAGTGGGCCTGGGCCTCGTCCATGAAGCGCTCGATGGCGCCCGGCCAGGCCTCGACGTCGCCGATCGGGTCACCGCTGGCGAGCATCACGCCGGAGACGACGCGGTAGGTCACCGCAGCCTTGCCGCTGGGCGAGAAGACGACGGCCTTGTCGCGGCGCAGCGCGAAGTGGCCGAGGGAGTCGCGGCCGCCGTGCTTGACCAGGAGGGCCCGCAGGCGGGACTCGTCCTCCTCGGTGAGGCGGGCGGCGGGGTGTTCGGGCCGGAAGGCGAGGTAGATCGTGGTGATCGCGGTGAGCAGGCCCAGGGCGCCCAGGGAGACGCCGACGGTCCACGAGGTGTCGCCCTGGTAGTCGACGGGGCCCTCGAAGCCGAAGAGGCCGTACAGGACGTGCGTAATGCGATCGGCCAGGCTCGGGTCGCCGATCATGCGGTTCGGGTGGACGCTGACGATGATCATCCCGAGGACAAGGGAACCGGCGCCCATGAGGACGAAGTTGGCGAGCGCGCGCCAGCGGCTGCGCGGGTCCGGCAGCGCCTTGAACTGGTCGCGGTGGCGCAGCAGCGGCGCGAGCAGGGCGAGCGAGATGGCCACCCCGACCAGCGAGTGGCGGTATGTGAACTGCGCGAGCGCGCCCGCCGGCAGCAGTGCCACGGCCGCCCGCCAGGCCCGGCGCTTGCGGCGCCTGAGGCCGTGGGCGAGCAGCAGCAACAGGACGCCGGTGCTGAGCGAGAGCGCGGCCGCGAACGGGCCGAGCGCGCCGGGCAGTACCTCGGCCATGGTGTGCATACGGCTGTGCCGGAAGCGTGGGAAGACGCCGGCGGCGATGTCCAGAACGCCTACGAGGGCGCAGGCTCTGGCGACGAGGACGGGGACGGCCTCGGGGCGCGGTCCGTGCAGTGCACGCCGCAACCGTGTTGATCGGATCGGAACCCCGCCCGACATTTCCTCATCTGTCCTGACAGACATCGCATCCCGTAGTTCTGCGAGTGACCTTGGATCCGGAGCCGATTCGGGCATCCGGCGACATTGCGCCCTCTAGGACGGTGTCTCGTGAGGAGAGGTTCACTCATCTTCTCAAAGCCGTTTCAAAGGCCGAGGAAAGCGAAAGCAAGCAATGGGTCTCACGAGCAACAACACGCTGGTGCTGGCGGTTCTGGCCGCCGTGGCGCTGTTCGCCGGCACGGTGTGGCTGTGGCCACGGCTGGCGCGGCGCAGCTGGCGGTCCGTCAGCGGCCGTGTCGGGCTGCTGCTCGCGACACAGCTCTCGCTCTTCGTGTCGGTGGGTCTCGCGGCCAACCAGGCCTTCGGGTTCTACGCCTCCTGGGCCGACCTGCTGGGCCGGGAGACCGATCAGGGCGTGGTGGTCGACCACACCCCGGGCGACCGTGCGGGCGGGCCCCTGAGGGTGACCGAGGTCGGGGACGTGCCCGGCAGGGGCGGCTTTCGGCCGTCGTCGGCCGGGCAGGTCCAGAAGGTCGACATCGTCGGCCCCACATCACACATCGCCAGTCCCGCGTACGTCTATCTGCCGCCGGAGTATTTCCAGGCCCGCTATCAGACGCGCACCTTCCCCGCGGCCGTCGTGCTCACCGGTTATCCGGGCACCGCGAGAGCGCTGGTGGACAAACTCCACTATCCGCGCACGGCTCTGGAACTCACCAAGGACGGCCGTATGCAGCCGATGATCCTGGTGATGCTGCGGCCGACGGTGGCGCCGCCGCGCGACACGGAGTGCGCGAACGTTCCGGACGGTCCGCAGACCGAGTCGTTCTTCGCGAAGGACCTTCCGGAAGCGGTCACCGAGCACTACAGGGTGGGCAGGGAACCGGGGAGCTGGGGGATCATCGGGGACTCCACGGGCGGCTACTGCGCGCTGAAGCTCGCCATGCACCACCCCAAGGTGTACGCCGCAGGGGCGGGCCTGTCGCCGTACTACAACGCGCCCGTCGACCCCACCACGGGCGATCTCTTCCACGGCGACAAGGCCCTGCGCGACCGCGCCAACCTGTGGTGGTGCCTCAAGCACCTGCCCGCGCCCGACACCTCACTGCTCGTCAGCAGCAGCAAGGTGGGCGAGGCGAACTACAAGGACACGCTGAAGTTCATAGAGCGCGTGAAGGCCACGGAAACGACGCGGATCTCGTCGATCATCCTGGAAAGCGGCGGGCACAACTTCAACACCTGGCGCCGGGAGATCCCGGCGACCTTGCAGTGGGTCAGTGGGCGGTTGAGTGATCGCTGAGCCGAATTCGGCGGCGGTTCCGATTCCTGATGTCGTGCGAAGGCCACGGGGTGGCTGTGTTTTTACGGGGCGGGGCACCATCATTCGCCTACGCGCGGTAAGTTTCTGGCCATGCCACGTGGACGTCACCGCCATTCCCCGCCCTTGCACAGGCTGCTGCCTCCGTCGGCGATCGCAGGCGTCTCCCTCGTCTGCGCCTTCGGCCCCTGGGTGTTCTCGCAGCAGGCCGTGCTGCGCGTCATAGCCGCGTTCGCCGCGGCGGTCGCGGTCGTCGGGGCAGCCGTCATGCGCCGTTGGGACGCGCAGGCGGGCAAACAGGTCGCCGACCTCACGCGCGCGCGTGCCGGTGACGAATGGCGGCACGAGGAGCGGGTCGCCGAACTCGAGACCGACCTGGAGGAGTCGCGGGAGCTGCGCGTCAAGCTGGAGCAGCGGCTGAGGGCCAAGCGCGCGGAGCTGGCGGGGCTGCGCAACGAACACGCGGCGCTGCTGCGGCGGTACGCCACGGCGGAGACCGAGCGGGCGAGCGCCCTGGAAGGCCGCCGGCTGCTGGAGATAGAGGCCGCTCCGGCGCGGGCACTGCCCCCGGCGGAGCCGGCCGACGGGAAGGCCGTGGCGGTGGCTGCCGCGGTGCAGGACGAGAACGAGGCGAAGGCCACGGCGGATGCCGCGGATACGGAGGCCTCCGAGGCCGGGCAGGACAAGCCGGAGCGGCCCGCGATCTTCTCCCCCGAGGGTTCCCGGCTGTTCCTGCGGGCGAAGGCGGCGCTGAAGCGGCTCGACGAGGGCGGCGGCGACGGGGACGGGGGCACCAGGGCGGAGGCCCCGGCCAAGGTCGAGCCCGAGTCGGTGGACGCCGGTTCCGGCCCGGCGGACGCCGACGGCACCGAGGCGGAGGCCGCGCAGGAGGACGAGGCGCGGGGGAAGCCCGAGGCGGTCGACGGGCATGAGCGCGCGGCCGCCACCACGACGGCCAGACCCGCCCAGCCGCAGCAGCAGCCCGCCGGACACTTCATCGCGCCGACCGCGGTTGCGGTCGTGCCCGCCGCGCCCGCCCGGCGCCCGCGGGTCGAGGGCGGTTTCGACTTCTTCGGCACGAAGCCGGGAGCGTCGCGGGACGCCCTGGAAGCCGTGCAGAACGAGGACCTCGCCGACGTGGTCGGACAGGAGGCCCTCGCCCTGCACAAGGCCGAGTCGGAGTCCGAGTTCAAGCCGGCCGACGAGGGGTCGCGGGGCATCGGCCAGGTCATCGACCTGACGGCCCACGACGAGACCGAACAGATCAACCTGAAGGGGCTGCGCAGCGCGGTCTCCTGACGGACGCACAGGTGCTCGACGGGGGCACGGTCAGACCATCCAACGGTCGGGCCGTGCCCCTTTCCGTCCCGTGCGCGACCTCTCCGCCTGCGCCCCGAGCAGCTCCGTGGCCTCCTGAGCGTCCCTCAGACGGGCTGTGACGGTCTTGTTCGCTCCCGTGTCCACGTGCACGTCGGCGACCCGCCACAGCCGCTCCCAGGGCCCCTGTGTGAGCCGTACGCTCTGGACCTTCGCGTGCGGGACCAGTGCCAGGCTCCGGCGCAGCAGTCCCTGACGGGAGGCGAACACCGCGTCGGTGACGGCGAGTCCGTAGCCGCGCCACCACACGGGCACACAGCGGCCGGCCCGCCGCGGGGGCCGCGACAGCTCCGACAGCGGGGGCACGGTCACTCCGGGCAGCACGCGCGCGACGACCGCCTCGGCGACCTCGCGCGGGGCGACCGGCACCAGCACGGAGTTGGAGGACCCGGCCACGTCCAGCTCGACCCGCACCCACCCGCGCCGCCGCCACAGCAGCGGCTCGACGATCCGTACGGTCTGCACCCGCCCGGGCGGCACCGTCTCGTGGGTGCGGTCCAGGAGGCCGTGGTCGATGCGCAGCCCGTCCGGGGACTCGCCCACCGTCCAGTCGTACTCGGTCACGAACCGCCCCACACTGCTCGCGCCCGCCGCGCCGAGCAGCGGCACGGCGGTCGCCAGGACCGTCCACGCGCTGTGGGTGGCCAGCCACAGCAGGGTCGGTACGACGAGGGCGGCGACCAGCGTGACCCAGGTGGCGCCCGTCAGCACGAGGGAGAGCGCGAGATCTCGCGGGGGCGTACGCAGCAGCTCGCGCGCCGGAGCCTCGCCGACCTCGCGCGCGGTCTCGGGGGCGAACCCGGCGGCGCGCGCGAGGAGTTCAGCGCGCAGTGTCCGCGCCTCACGCTCCCCGAGGAAGGCCAGCTCGTCCTTCTTGTCGGTGCCGACGACGTCGAGCCTCAGCTTCGCGACCCCCGCCACGCGCGCGAGGAGCGGCTGCGTGACGTCGACCGCCTGGATCCGCTCCAGCCGGATGTGCGCGGTGCGCCGGAACAACAGCCCGGTCCGGATGCGCAGTTCGGTGTCGGTCACCGCGAAGTGGGTGAACCACCAGGTGAGAAAGCCGTACAGGGCGGCGGCCGGGACGACGACGGCGAGCGCGATCAGCAGTGTGGTGGTCGTCAGCCGGGTCAGCTGGCGCTGCGCCTGGTCGGGGTCGTGCACGGCCCACCCGATGACGACCGCGACCGGCGCCCACGCCCGCCTGAGCGGCGTTATGGGATGCAGCCGCCGCTCGTCGACGGGTTCCTTCCCGGGCTTCTCCTGTACGGCGTCGTCGACGCCCGGAGTCGTCACAGGCCCGCCGATCGGGCCTCGCCGAGTTCGGTGAGCCGGTCGCGCAGCCGTTCCGCCTCCGCCGGGTCGAGGCCCGGGATGGTCGCGTCGGTCGCCGCGGCCGCCGTGTGCAGCTGGACGCTGGCCAGCCCGAAGTGCCGCTCCACCGGCCCGGAGGTGACCTCCACCAGCTGCATGCGGCCGTACGGTACGACGGTCTCCTCGCGCCACAGCACACCCCGGCTGATCAGCAGGTCGTCGGCGCGCTCGGCGTAGCGCCAGGAACGCCAGTTGCGGCCGATCACCACCCAGCCCCACCCGGTGAGGGCGAGCGGCAGCAGCGCGAACGCCGCCCAGGCCGGCCCGCACAGCAGCCCCAGCAGCAACCCCAGGGCCACGGCGAGCAGTCCCAGCCACACCACCAGCAACAGCCGACGCATCCGCAGCAGCCCCGGCGGCAGTCCGGTCCACACCGGTTCGTGACCGGTGACCTCCGTGTCGTGCCCGCTCCCCGTCTCCATGGGGCCAGCGTACGTAGGAGAGACTGTGTCCATGACTCCCACGACGGAGACCACGGTCGGCATCGGCGGCGCGGCGGAGAGCACCGACATGGTGCTCAACATCGGACCGCAGCACCCGTCCACCCATGGTGTGCTGCGCCTGAGGCTCGTCCTGGACGGCGAGCGCATCATGAGCGCGGAGCCCGTGATCGGCTATATGCACCGCGGCGCGGAGAAGCTCTTCGAGGCGCGCGACTACCGCCAGATCATCATGCTCGCCAACCGCCACGACTGGCTGTCGGCCTTCTCCAACGAGCTGGGCGTGGTCCTCGCCGTGGAACGCATGCTCGGCATGGAGGTCCCGGAGCGGGCTGTGTGGACGCGCACGCTGCTCGCCGAGCTCAACCGCGTGCTGAACCACCTGATGTTCCTGGGCTCGTATCCGCTGGAGCTGGGCGGCATCACCCCGGTCTTCTACGCGTTCCGGGAGCGGGAGGTCCTCCAGAACGTCATGGAGGAGGTCTCCGGCGGCCGCATGCACTACATGTTCAACCGCGTCGGCGGCCTCAAGGAGGACCTGCCGGCCGGCTGGAGCACACGCGCGCGTGCCGCCGTCTCCGCCGTGCGCTCGCGCATGGACCGCTTCGACGACCTGGTGCTCGGCAACGAGATCTTCCGGGGGCGGACGAGGGACGTGGGCGTCCTCGCGCCGGGGACCGTGCACGCGTACGGCGTCAGCGGGCCCATCGCGCGCGCCTCGGGCGTGGACTTCGATCTGCGCCGCGACGAGCCGTACCTGGCGTACGGCGAGCTCCAGGACACGCTGAAGGTGGTGACCCGCCAGGAGGGCGACTGCCTCGCCCGCTTCGAGGTCCTCCTGGAACAGACCCACAACGCCCTCGACCTCGCCGACGCCTGCCTCGACCGGCTCGCGGAGCTCCAGCCCGGGCCGATCAACCAGCGGCTGCCGAAGGTCCTGAAGGCGCCCGAGGGGCACACGTACGCGTGGACCGAGAACCCGCTCGGCATCAACGGCTACTACCTCGTCAGCAAGGGCGAGAAGACCCCGTACCGGCTGAAGCTGCGCTCGGCCTCCTACAACAACATCCAGGCGCTGGTCGAACTGCTGCCGGGCACGCTGGTCGCCGACATGGTGGCGATTCTGGGGTCACTGTTCTTCGTGGTCGGGGACATCGACAAGTAGCCCGTCGACGCCGACGGGCTGGAACAGCCAGCCGAAGTCCCCGAAGCCGCCCGGCGCGGTGAGTTCGGCCGCCTCTCCGGCGCGCGCGAGAGCGCGTACATACTGCACGGGTTGCGCGGACGCCAGCGAGAGCGGGGGGCGTGCGCCTGCGATGCCCAGGGCGCGCAGGGCATCGCGCTGGGTCAGCACGCGCCCGCCGGGGAGCGCGCACGCGTCCAGCGCCACATGGGCCGTGAGGTCGCAGGACCCGTCCGGTACGGGTGTGCACTCGCGGCCCTCACGGAAGCCGGTGAGCGTCCCGAACGGTGGGCGTGAGGACGCTGCGTGCGCGTAGTCGACGGCGACCGCGAGCCCCTTTCCGACCGTCGCGACCGCCGACGCCCACGCCTCGTCCCGGGGCAGGCCGATCTCGGCCCGCAGTCCCTCCTCGGGCGGCAGCGGCCACCACCGGTCGAGCCACTCGGCCTCCGCCCCGGCCGGCGGTTCTCCGAGACGTTCGCGACCGTCGCGTCGTACGAGAACCCGTCGCGGCAGGCCGGTGGAGTCCGTCTCGGCGATCTCCACGGGTACGTTGTCCAGCCATTCGTTGGCGAACAGCAGCCCGGTGATGTCCTTGGGCGGCTGGGGCAGCCACTCGATCCGGTGATCGAGGGCGGCGGGGCGGTCGGCGACCTCGACGGCGTACACGCGCATGCGGGCGTTCACCTCCGCGGGCAGGGCGGCGAGGACGCCGGTGGCCAACTCGCCCCGCCCCGCGGCCATGTCGACGAAGTCGAGCCGCGCGGGCCGGTCCAGCGCCTCGTCGACCCGGCACAGCAGCCTGGCCACGGCCTCGGCGAACAACGGGGAGGCGTGCACGGACGTACGGAAGTGCCCGGCCGGCCCCTCCGGCCTGCGGTAGAAGCCCCCGGGGCCGTAGAGAGCCGCCTCGGTGGCGGCCCGCCAGCCGCTCCAGCCGTCCGTCGTGTCATCGGTCACGCCGTCAGGCTAGGCGTACGGGGTAAGGGGGCCTCCACCTTGGGGAGTACGCGCGGGCGGTCCGGATCGGTCCTCCGGTTGACCCCTGCACACATCGCGCTTCCCTACGCTGGGTTACGTGCAGCGCCTCTATGACTTCCTCCGCAGGCACCCGACAGGGGTCGACGTCTTCTGGGCCGTCTTCCTGTTCGGGATCTCGCTCGCGAGCGAAACCGCCCGTGAGGAGTCCCGGGGCACCGAGTCCCCGCTCGCGATCATTCCGGTCGTCCTCCTGTTGTGCCTGGTCATCGCGCTGCGCCGACGGCTGCCTGAGAAGATGCTGCTGCTGGCCATCGGGCTCGGCGTGGTGCAGCTCGCGCTGGACGTGGAGACCACGAGCGCCGACTTCGCCTTCCTGGTGATCGTCTACACGGTCGCCGCCACGGGCGCCCGCTGGGCCTCCCGGCTGGCGCTGACGGTCGGCCTGTGCGCGGCTCCTGTGGCGCAGATGCGCTGGTGGAACGAGAACACCAGTGCTCTCGGCAACATCGCCCTCATGATCTTCCAGACCGTGCCGTTCGCCCTGGCCTGGGTGCTCGGCGACTCCATCCGCACCCGCCGCGCGTACTTCGCGCAGCTGGAGGAGCGCAACGCGCGCCTGGAGAAGGAGCGCGAGGCGCAGGCGAAGGTCGCGGTCGCCGCCGAGCGCGCCCGGATCGCCCGCGAACTGCACGACGTCGTCGCGCACAACGTGTCCGTCATGGTCGTCCAGGCCGACGGCGCCGCCTATGTCCTCGACGCCGCGCCCGATCAGGCGAAGAAGGCGCTGGAGACCATCTCCTCCACCGGCCGTCAGGCCCTCGCCGAGATGCGCCGCCTGCTGGGCGTGCTGCGCACCGGAGAGCACCAGGAGGGTGGCGAGTACGTCCCGCAGCCAGACGTCGAGCAGATCGAGGACCTCGTCGAGCAGTGCCGCGGCTCCGGGCTCCCCGTCGACTTCAAGATCGAGGGCACCCCGCGCCCGCTGCCCAGCGGCGTCGAGCTCACCGCGTACCGCATCGTGCAGGAGGCGCTCACCAACACCCGCAAGCACGGCGGGCCGAACGCGGGTGCGAGTGTGCGCCTGGTCTACTTCGACGACGGGCTCGGCCTGCTCGTCGAGGACGACGGCAAGGGCGCCCCGCACGAGCTGTACGAGGAGGGCGGCGCCGACGGCGCGGGCCACGGCCTGATCGGCATGCGCGAGCGGGTCGGCATGGTCGGCGGCACCCTGGACGCGGGCCCCCGCCCCGGCGGAGGATTCCGCATCAGTGCGCTGCTGCCGCTCAAACCAGCGCATTGACACCGACGCACGCCCCCTGTTGACACCTGTCACGCCCCCTGGCGACATGCCGTACGACCCCGAGGAAACGGAAGAGGCCCGATGACGATCCGCGTGATGCTCGTCGACGACCAGGTGCTGCTGCGCACCGGGTTCCGGATGGTGCTCGCCGCCCAGCCGGACATGGAGGTCGTCGCGGAGGCGGGGGACGGTGTGGAGGCCCTCCAGGTGCTGCGCTCGACCGCCGTCGACGTCGTCCTGATGGACGTCCGCATGCCGAAGCTCGACGGTGTGGAGGCCACCCGCCGCATCTGCTCGGAGCCCGACCCGCCGAAGGTGCTGATCCTGACCACCTTCGACCTCGACGAGTACGCCTTCTCCGGCCTCAAGGCGGGCGCCTCCGGCTTCATGCTCAAGGACGTACCGCCCGGCGAACTGCTCGCCGCGATCCGCTCGGTGCACAGCGGTGACGCCGTGGTCGCCCCCTCGACGACCCGGCGCCTGCTCGACCGGTTCGCGCCCATGCTGCCCACCACCGGCATGGAGCCCCGGCACAAGGAGCTGGACCGGCTCACCGACCGCGAGCGCGAGGTCATGATGCTGGTCGCGCAAGGGCTGTCCAACGGCGAGATCGCGGCCCGGCTCGTGCTGTCCGAGGCCACGGTGAAGACGCACGTCGGCCGCATCCTGACCAAGCTGGGCCTCAGGGACCGGGTGCAGGTGGTGGTCCTGGCCTACGAGACGGGGCTGGTGCGCGCGGGCGGGCAGGGCTGAGACACCGGGGCCCGGCCAGGGCTCGCGGCGGCTATCGCAATATCCCTTCCAGGAAGTCGCTGCCCAGCCGGGCCACCACGGTGACGTCCAGCTGGTGCAGGACGTACCGGCCGCGGCGGCGGGTGGTGATCAGGCCCGCCTTCTTCAGGACGCCCAGGTGCCGGGATATCTCCGGTGCGGTCATGCCGTGCACCTGGGCCAGCTCACTCGTGGTGTGGGCGCTGCGGGCCAGATGACGGCACAGGCGCATCCGGACGGGGTGGGAGAGCGCGGTCATCCGCAGGGCGAGCTGTTCGACCGAGGGCGGTGCGGCGAGTTCGGGGGAGCCGACCGGGTAGTGCAGGGCGGGCTGCCAGCCGTAGCGGTGCAGGACGCTCAGGTGCGGCCAGCCCAGGCTCGTGGGCAGCAGCAGCAGGCTGCCCTCCCCGGTAGTGGTGTGTCCCGTCCCCAGCTTGTCGACCGTGATGCGCGACCCGGTCTCGTCGAGGGTCAGCGCGGGCGAGACCGCGGCCAGCGCCTCCGCGAGGCCCTTGCGCCGCAGCAGGTCCGTCTTGTGGCGGCCGTCCGCCGCCAGCTGGTGGCGCAGCCGTTCCCAGGTGTCCGCGAAGAACGCCTCGTCGCAGTCCTCCACGAACTGCCGGAACCACGCGCGGATCCGCGGCGGGTCGGCCAGCAGCCGCTCGGCGAACCGGACCTGCCGCGGCCCGCGTGACGCGGCCAGTTCCAGGGCACGTCGGCGCAGTGCCGCGTCGGAGAGCACGCTCGGGCCGCGCGCGCCGTACGGCAGGGCGCAGGTGAACTCCAGGGCCGCGTCCACGAACTGCTCGTCCGTCAGCTTGTCGAGGAGGTCCAGGTCCTCGCCGATGGACGCTCCCGGGATCGCGGTCCCGCCAGGCACACCGGCGAACGGCATGAACAGGTCCGAGAACGTCGTCCGCCACAGGAAGTCCGCCTCGCACATCCGGTCGGCCAGATGCGGGTCGAGCCGGGCCGTCACACCCGTCACCCAGGCCTGCAGCCCCGGATGGTGTCCCGGTTCGGCCAGCGCGTGCAGCGCCATGCAGAGCTCGGCCAGGGGCGAGGGCACGACGGCGACCCTCTCCGGCCGCAGCCCCGCGATGTCGATGCGCACGCTCATGACCTCATGGTGCACTCCGGCACTGACAACGCCTCCCTCGATTGCCGGCGGCCGTCAATCGAGGCCATGGGGCAGCCGAACGGTCAGGCTGGGGCGTGAGTACCGGCGGTGCCAGGGGACGGATACGGCAGGCGCTGCGCCGACGGTCGTACCGGCGGCCCCGGCCTAGCTGCCGGCCTCCCTCAGCAGGGCCACGAAGTCCGCGGCCGCCGCCCTCACATCCGCCGCTGTCCACTCCAGGGCCGCGGCACGGACGTAGACCTCGGTCATGGACAGGCCCGGGCCCTTCTCGACCCACGAGTTGATGAACAGGGCCGTCTTCGTCTCCTCCGACGGCCTGATCGCGGCCTCGGAGAGCTCGTCGACGCCGTACGGCAGCCAGACCTGGAAGTCGAAGGTGTGCGGCACCTCGGGGTGCACCCGCGCCCACGGCACCCCGGCCTCCGCGAACCCCTCGCGCAGTGCGGCGGCCACCACGCGCGCGTGGGTCACGTACCCGGGCAGCCGGGGCAGTTCCCGTTCCAGGCCCGCGAGGGCCGACAGGACGGTCGGGAACTGCTGGAAGACCGCGCCGCCGTACCGGTGCCGCCAGGTCTTCGCCTCCTCGACGAGGGTCTTCGGACCGGCGAGTGCGGCCCCGCCGTAGGCCTGGAGGGACTTGTAGAACGACACGTAGACGCTGTCCGCGAGGTCCGCGATCTCGTCCAGGGGGCGGCCGAAGTGGACGGTGGTGTCCCACAGGCGCGCGCCGTCGAAGTGCACCACCGCGTCCCGCTCGCGCGCCGCCTCCACCGCCTCGGTGAGCTCCTCCCAGGTGGGCAGCACGAAACCGGCGTCCCTCAGGGGCAGCTCCAGCATCAGCGCCCCGAAGGGCTCCTCGAAGCCGCGTATCTCGTCCGCCGTGGGCAGCCGGGGCTCGCCCGTCACATGGACCGGGCGCAGACCGGAGACCTCCCGGAACGCGTCGCGCTCATGCACCTCGGGGTGGGCCAGGGGGTGCAGGGCGACGGTGGGGTTTCCGGTGCGGCCCGCCCAGCAGCGCAGCGCGACCTGCTGGGCCATCGTGCCGGTGGGGAAGAAGGCGGCGGCCTCCTTGCCGAGGAGGCCCGCGACCTTCTCCTCCAGGGCCTCGACGATGCCGTTGCCGTAGAGGTCGGACGGTTCGTCCAGGTCGTAGAACGCGTCCGCTCCGTCGAGCAGGGTGAGGCGCTCGCGGAGGGGTGCGAGCAGCCCCAGACGCGCCAGCGTGCGCTCGGCACTCCGGTACGCGCTAAGGCGCCGTGCGCGGCGGCGCAGGAGCCGTTCCGCCTCCGTGACCTGCTCCGGCGGTTCCTCGTGCGTCGTCCGTCCGGCGCCCTGCTCGGCTGCTTCAGTCATGCCCGGATCATCTCGTGCGCCCCTGAGCACGGGCACGCCGATTTCCGCACGCACGGCACTCGGGAAACCCACAGCCTGTGGACAACCGGACACCCCTAGAACCGATCGCGTTAACATGACGAGAAATCGTCCGGTACCCAGATGCGGACTGGAACGGGAAGGCCGCCGTCGCGTGAGTACAGCCCAACAGCCAGACAGCAAGGACCGCCCCGCGCGGCTCACCGTCGGTGTCGTCGGCGCCGGCCGAGTGGGCCCCGCGCTCGCCGCGTCCCTCCAGCTCGCCGGGCACCGCCCGGTGGCCGTGTCCGGAGTCTCCGACGCCTCCCGGCGGCGGGCCGCGCAGATGCTCCCGGACGTCCCGCTCGTCACCCCCGCGGACGTCCTCCAGCGCGCCGACCTGGTCCTGCTGACCGTCCCCGACGACACCCTGCCGGACCTCGTGGAGGGCCTCGCCGAGACCGGGGCCGTGCGGCCGGGGCAGCTGCTCGTGCACACCTCCGGGCGGTACGGCGCACGCGTCCTGGACCCGGCCCTGCGCGCGGGCGCGCTGCCGCTGGCCCTGCACCCCGCGATGACCTTCACCGGCACCCCCGTGGACGTCCAGCGCCTCGCGGGCTGCTCCTTCGGCGTCACCGCCCCCGAGGAACTGCGGCTGGCCGCCGAGGCCCTCGTCATCGAGATGGGCGGCGAGCCCGAGTGGATCGACGAGGAGATGCGGCCGCTGTACCACGCGGCCCTCGCCCTCGGCGCCAACCACCTGGTCACCCTGGTCGCCCAGGCCATGGAACTGCTGCGCTCGGCGGGCGTCGAGGCCCCGGACCGGATGCTCGGCCCGCTGCTCGGCGCCGCCCTCGACAACGCCCTGCGTTCCGGCGACGCGGCCCTCACCGGACCCGTCGCGCGCGGGGACGCCGGCACCGTCGCCGCGCACGTCACGGAACTGCGCAAGCACGCCCCGCAGACCGTCTCCGGCTATCTGGCGATGGCTCGGGCGACCGCAGACCGGGCACTCGCCCACGGACTGCTGAAGCCGGAGCTGGCGGAGGACCTCCTCGGGGTACTCGCGACCGGGACCGACGGCGCCGAGGGAGACGCCCGATGACCACGACACTGCTGCGCACCGCCGACGAACTGCACGCACGCACGCGTGTGGGCCGCCGGGCCGTCGTGATGACCATGGGCGCCCTGCACGAGGGCCACGCCACCCTGATCCGCACCGCGCGCGAGATCGCCGGACCGGACGGCGAGGTCGTCGTCACCGTCTTCGTGAACCCCCTCCAGTTCGGCGCCGGCGAGGACCTCGACCGCTACCCGCGCACCCTGGACGCCGACCTCAAGATCGCCGAGGACTCCGGCGCGGACGCCGTCTTCGCGCCCTCCGTCGACGAGGTCTACCCGGGCGGCGAGCCCCAGGTCCGCATCAGCGCGGGCCCGATGGGAGAGCGCCTGGAGGGCGCCTCGCGCCCCGGTCACTTCGACGGCATGCTCACCGTCGTCGCCAAGCTGCTCCACCTCACCCGCCCCGACATCGCCCTCTACGGCCAGAAGGACGCCCAGCAGCTCGCCCTGATCCGCCGGATGGCGCGCGACCTGAACTTCGGTGTCGAGATCGTCGGCGTGCCCACCGTGCGCGAGGACGACGGCCTGGCCCTGTCCAGCCGCAACCGCTATCTCTCGCCCACCGAGCGGCGCACCGCGCTGGCGCTCTCCCGCGCGCTGTTCGCGGGCCGCGACCGGCACGCGGCGCAGGAGGCCCTGCGCGCGCGGGCCCGCGAAGTGCCCGCCACACACGCGCGCGCCGAGGCCCTCAGCGCTCTTGGCGAGTCCCGCGCGGCCGCCGACGCACACGCAGTCGCGAAGGCATTCCCGCCGCCCGGTGACGGACACGAAGCGCGCCGCACCTCCTACGGCGCCCCCTCGGCCGTCCGCGCGGCCGCCCGTCTGATCCTGGACGACGCCGCGCGGCAGGTCCCGCCGCTCGCCCTGGACTACCTCGCACTCGTCGACCCGACCGACTTCAGCGAGATCGAGGACGACTTCACCGGCGAGGCCGTCCTCGCCGTCGCCGCCCGGGTGGGGACGACCCGGTTGATCGACAACATCCCCCTGACCTTCGGAGCCGCCTCGTGACCAGCACAGGCATACGACTGCACGCGCCCGCGCCCGGGTGGTCCATCGACGCGGACGTCGTGGTCGTCGGCTCCGGCGTCGCCGGCCTCACCGCGGCCCTGCGCTGCGAGGCGGAGGGACTCAGGACGGTCGTCGTCACCAAGGCCCGCCTCGACGACGGCTCCACCCGCTGGGCGCAGGGCGGCATCGCCGCGGCCCTCGGCGAGGGCGACACCCCCGAACAGCACCTGGACGACACCCTGGTGGCGGGCGCGGGCCTGTGCGACGAAGAGGCGGTCCGGATCCTCGTCACCGAGGGCCCCGACGCCGTACGCCGGCTGATCGCGACCGGCGCCCACTTCGACGAGTCCGAGGCGGGCGACCTGGAGCTGACCCGCGAGGGCGGCCACCACCGCCGCCGTATCGCGCACGCGGGCGGTGACGCGACCGGCGCGGAGATCTCCCGGGCGCTCGTCGAGGCCGTACGCGCGCGTGGGCTGCGCACGATCGAGAACGCGCTCGTGCTCGACCTGCTGACGGACGCCGACGGCCGTACGGCGGGCGTGAGCCTGCACGTCATGGGCGAGGGCCAGCACGACGGCGTGGGCGCCGTGCACGCACCCGCGGTCGTCCTCGCGACCGGCGGCATGGGCCAGGTGTTCTCCGCGACCACCAACCCGTCGGTGTCGACGGGCGACGGCGTCGCGCTCGCCCTGCGGGCGGGCGCGGAGGTCTCCGACCTCGAATTCGTGCAGTTCCACCCCACCGTGCTGTTCCTCGGCCCGGACGCGGAGGGACAGCAGCCGCTCGTCTCCGAGGCCGTGCGCGGCGAGGGCGCCCACCTGGTCGACGCCGACGGCGTGCGCTTCATGGTCGGCCAGCACGAACTGGCCGAGCTCGCGCCCCGGGACATCGTCGCCAAGGGCATCATGCGCCGCATGCAGGAGCGGGACGCCGAGCACATGTTCCTCGACGCCCGGCACTTCGGCGCCGACATGTGGCAGCACCGCTTCCCGACCATCCTCGCCGCCTGCCGCGCCCACGGCATCGACCCGGTCACCGAGCCCATCCCGATCGCACCGGCCGCCCACTACGCCTCCGGCGGCGTCCGCACCGACTCCCGGGGCCGTACCACCGTCCCCGGCCTGTACGCGTGCGGCGAGGTCGCCTGCACCGGTGTGCACGGCGCCAACCGGCTCGCCTCCAACTCGCTGTTGGAGGGCCTGGTCTACGCCGAACGCATCGTGGCCGACATCGCGGCCGTCCAAAAGGCGAACGGCCTCCACGCGCGCGTGCCCGCACCCGTCGAGCATCCCCGGACACCCGCGCACCCCCTGCTCGCCCCCGAGGCCCGGTTCGCGATCCAGCGGACCATGACCCAGGGCGCGGGCGTGCTGCGCTCCGCCGGGTCCCTGGCCGGCGCCGCGGACGCCCTGCACAAGCTGCACGCCGACGCCCGCGACGCGCTCGACGAGAACGGCAAGACGGCCGAGCCCGGCGTCGACACCTGGGAGGCCACCAACCTGCTGTGCGTGGCCCGCGTCCTGGTCGCCGCGGCCCTGCAGCGCGAGGAGACCCGCGGCTGCCACTGGCGCGAGGACGAGCCCGACCGCGACGACACGGCATGGCGCCGCCACATCGTCGTACGGCTGAATCCGGACCGGACCCTCGCCGTACACACCACCGATACCGCAGACTTCCCCCCGACCCGGCAGTCCCTTCAGGAGCAGTGACACCAGTGAGCACCGACGACCTTCCTCTCGCCCCGTCCGGAGGCTGCGGCGACGGCTGTGCCTGTGGCGCGGACGGCGACGAGCAGTACCTGGAGTGCGGGCTCGACCCCGCGCTCGCGCAGCTCCTGGCCGACGCCGGGCTCGACCCGGTCGAGGTCGAGGACATCGCCAACGTGGCCATCCAGGAGGACCTCGACCACGGCGTGGACGTGACGACCGTCGCGACCATCTCCGAGGACGCCGTCGCCACCGCCGACTTCGTCGCGCGCGAGGGGGGCGTCGTGGCCGGTCTCAGGGTCGCCGAGGCGGTCGTCTCGGTGGTCTGCGAGGACGAGTTCGAGGTCGAGCGGCACGTGGAGGACGGCGACCGGGTGGAGGCCGGACAGAAGCTCCTGTCGGTCACCACGCGCACGCGTGACCTGCTCACCGCCGAGCGCAGCGCGCTCAACCTGCTGTGCCGGCTCTCCGGCATCGCGACGGCCACGCGCGCGTGGGCGGACGCGCTGGAGGGCACCAAGGCACGCGTGCGGGACACGCGGAAGACGACCCCGGGGCTCAGGTCGCTGGAGAAGTTCGCGGTGCGGTGCGGGGGCGGGGTCAACCACCGCATGTCGCTGTCCGACGCGGCGCTGGTCAAGGACAACCACGTGGTAGCCGCCGGCGGCGTCGCGCAGGCCTTCAAGGCCGTACGGGAGGCCTTCCCCGACGTGCCGATCGAGGTCGAGGTCGACACCCTGCACCAGCTGCGGGAGGTCGTGGACGCGGGCGCCGACCTGATCCTGCTGGACAACTTCACGCCCGGGGAGTGCGAAGAGGCCGTCGCGGTCGTGCACGGGCGGGCCGCGCTGGAGGCCTCGGGGCGGCTGACGCTGGACAACGCGCGCGTGTACGCCGAGACCGGCGTCGACTACCTCGCCGTGGGCGCGCTCACCCACTCCTCGCCGATCCTCGACATCGGCCTCGATCTGCGCGAGGCGGAGTAGCCGTCATGCTCCTCACGATCGACGTGGGTAACACGCACACCGTCCTCGGCCTCTTCGACGGCGAGGACATCGTCGAGCACTGGCGGATCTCCACGGACGCGCGCCGCACGGCCGACGAGCTGGCGGTGCTGCTGCAGGGCCTCATGGGCATGCACCCGCTGCTCGGGGACGAGCTCGGCGACGGCATCGACGGCATCGCGATCTGCGCGACCGTGCCGTCGGTGCTGCACGAGCTGCGTGAGGTGACGCGGCGCTACTACGGCGACGTCCCGGCCGTGCTGGTCGAGCCCGGGGTGAAGACGGGGGTGCCGATCCTCACCGACAACCCCAAGGAGGTCGGCGCGGACCGGATCATCAACGCGGTGGCCGCCGTCGAGCTGTTCGGCGGCCCCGCGATCGTCGTGGACTTCGGTACGGCCACGACCTTCGACGCGGTCTCCGCGCGCGGGGAGTACGTCGGCGGGGTCATCGCGCCCGGTATCGAGATCTCCGTGGAGGCGCTCGGGGTCAAGGGGGCCCAGCTGCGGAAGATCGAGGTGGCCCGGCCGCGGAGCGTGATCGGGAAGAACACGGTCGAGGCGATGCAGTCCGGGATCGTGTACGGGTTCGCCGGGCAGGTCGACGGGGTCGTGGGCCGGATGGCCCGGGAGCTCGCGGACGACCCCGACGAGGTGACGGTGATCGCGACGGGCGGGCTGGCGCCGATGGTGCTGGGCGAGTCGTCGGTGATCGACGAGCACGAGCCGTGGCTGACGCTGGTGGGGCTGCGGTTGGTGTACGAGCGGAACGTCTCGCGGATGTGACCCGCCGGGCGGGGAAGGGCGGATCGGCATTGGGGTGGCCGGGTCGCGCCACACCCGTCCCCTATGACGAATTTGTCTGATTAGCGCGTACTGTCGCCGCATGCCCACGCCATACGGATCCCGCGGCGGCATGGCGTTCGGCGTGGAGGAGCTGCGTGTGCTCCGCCGCGCTCTCGCCCTCGCCCTTCACCCCGCCCCCGCCTCGGCCGAGGACATCAAGGACTGCCATCGTCTCGCCGAGTCCCTGGACGAGGCGGTGCGTGAGGGGGCTCGGCTGCGCGCCTTCCTGGTGGCCGACCTCGGCCGGTACCGCGCCGCGCTGCCCGGCACCGCCGCCGGCTATCTCACGCTCCTGGAGGAGGCTCTGGGTGCCGGGTACCGGCCCGACCCCGACGATCTCGCCGCGCTCCGGGCGCTGCGCGGCAACCCGGTCGCGGCGGCGCTGCTGATCCGCTGCCAGATGCTGGCCGAACGGGACGTACGGACCCGTCTGGCGGGCGCCACGACCGCCCGGCGCGTCTCGACGGCCCCTATGGTCCCCGCCTCCCGTACGCGCCTCCTGGCGCTGCCTGGGGGCCTCTCCGGCGGTCTTTCCGGCGCCGCCCAGGACGGCCCGGCGGAGCAGGACGCCAAGGACCCGCAGCGGGAACCGCGGAAGGAGCCGGCCAAGCCCCCGGTGAAGCCCGCGGAGAAACCGGCGCCCGCCGCGCCGAGACCCACCCGCCCCATCCCCACCCCCGGCGAGGTGTTCCCGCGCCGCAAACCGACTCCGCCCTCGACGAGCCCGCCGCAGCAGCTCGCCGCGGGCTGAACCCGCCCTTGGCCGCACCCCGCCCGAGATGTCCTACCGCCCGTGGCTACCCTGGACGCATGGACTATGTCTCCGCGCTCGTGCCCCCGGTCGTCATGGCCGTGTTCTTCATCGGTGTGATCCGGGTGATCGTGAAGACCCAGGGCGGGGCGAACAAGGCCAAGGAGGACGCGGCCGTCGACGCCGTGCTCGCGCGCGCGGAGGCCGCCAAGCAGCCCTCCGGCTCCGACGCCTGAGCCCCTCGACGCCTGAGCCCTCCCGGCGTACGACTCTCCGAGCCGCCCCGCTTTCCGAGTCGTACGCCCTTTTTGTTGCCGTTTGGCACCGAAAGTGCACGTCCGTCACGCCGATAGCCGGATCTCCCACTATTGTGCTGAGCTGTGCCTCGCCCATTGGGAGAACTCGAAGACGCGGTCATGACGCGGGTGTGGAAGTGGAACCGCCCGGTCACCGTTCGAGAAGTCCTGGAAGACCTTCAGCAGGAACGGTCCATCGCGTACACCACCGTGATGACCGTTTTGGACAATCTCCATCAGAAGGGCTGGGTGCGCCGTGAGGCGGAAGGCCGGGCCTATCGATATGAGGCGGTCTCCACACGGGCCGCCTACGCCGCCGCACTGATGAACGACGCCTGGTCCCAGAGTGACAACCCGGCCGCCGCTCTCGTCGCCTTCTTCGGGATGATGAGCGAGGAACAGCGACTGGCACTGCGGGACGCCGTACGCATGGTCCAGGGGCCGTCCGTGGAGAACCCCGACTCGGCATCGCGGGGCGGCGGGCGATAGCGTCCGCTCATGTCCGCGAAGAGCCCCTCCGCCGAGAACCCCGAAGTCACCGCAAAAGCCATCACGGTCCGGCGGGCCCGTACCAGCGATGTCGCCGGCATCCGTCGGCTCCTTGACTCCTACGTCCACGACCGCATCCTCCTCGACAAAGCGACGGTGACGCTTTACGAGGACATCCAGGAGTTCTGGGTCGCCGAGCGCGACGACAACGCCGAGCTGGTCGGCTTCGGCGCCCTGCATGTCATGTGGGAAGACCTCGCGGAAGTGCGCACTCTCGCGGTGAAGCCGGGCCTGAGGGGTGCCGGTGTCGGGCATCAGTTGCTGGAGAAGTTGTTGCAGACCGCCCGCTGGCTCGGCGTTCGTCGCGTTTTCTGTCTCACCTTCGAAGTGGACTTCTTCGGCAAGCACGGCTTCGTCGAGATCGGTGAGACACCCGTCGACACCGATGTCTACGCGGAGCTGCTGCGTTCCTATGACGAAGGCGTGGCGGAGTTCCTCGGTCTCGAACGAGTGAAACCGAACACCTTGGGCAACAGTCGGATGCTTCTGCATCTGTGATCGTCGGGGATTCGGTCGATCGGCTCTGCCCAGGTTCCCTATGTCCGAAACGCGCATGTTTCCGGACGAGAGGTCCCAGTCGGTCTCTCCCGGGGGTTTGTGTTTTTCCAGGAAAAGCGGTTTGCTTTCCGACGTAGTGCAGTACTGCATATAACGATGAAAGGAAATCCGGTGGCACAGAAGGTTCAGGTCCTTCTTGTCGACGACCTCGACGGTGGCGAGGCGGACGAGACCGTCACGTTCGCGTTGGACGGCAAGACATACGAGATCGATCTCACGACCGCCAATGCGGACAAGCTCCGTGGCCTTCTCGACCCCTACGTGAAGGGTGGTCGTCGTACCGGAGGTCGCGCTTCGGGCGGGCGTGGAAAGGCGCGGGCGGCTGTCGGCGGCAGCCAGGACACCGCTCAGATCCGTGCCTGGGCAAAGGAGAACGGCATGGAGGTCAATGACCGCGGCCGTGTTCCGGCAAGCATTCGCGAGGCCTACGAGAAGGCCAACGCCTGATCGAAAGGTCCACGAAGGCCATGGCCTGCGAAGGCTTACGGCCGCGCGCGCCGCAGCCGCAGCCGGTGGCACTGCGTTGCCACCGTGTCCACGACGCGTACGAGATCGGGGGCGCCCCCACCGCCCCCCAGCGCCGACATCGTCGGCAGCGAGGCCTCGACCTCGCACCCAGGCTCGGGGGGCCGCAGCCATACGGCGGCCCCCTGCAGGGCGCCCGGGCGGCCCAGGACGAGAGGCCGCGCCCCGGCACCACGGCCCGGCCCGGTGAGCGCCGCCGCCACGAGCCGGCCCGCCACCGACGCCGATGACTCCTCGCCGGCCCCGTCCGGCCCCGGCACCCGGCTCCGCGCGGTCGACGACTGCACCGCCCACCCCTCCGGCTCCGGTGTCCGGTCCCGCGTCGCTTCTGTACACCCGCTCGATCCCTGCGCCGACAATCGCTCCGCGTACCTGTCCGGCTCCGGTGTCCGGTCCCGCGTCGCTCCCGTGGCTCCGGTCGTTCCCCACGTCGGCGATGGCTCCGTGCACGCGCCAGGCCACGGTGTCCGGTGCCGTGTCGGCTCCGTGAGGCCACTTGTTCCCGGTGCCCCGCCCCCCGCCGGTCCCGTCGGTCCGTCCGGGCCTCGGGACCCTCTGTCATGCCCGCCCGGCGTCTTCCGCGGCAGCACCGGTGCCGTGACGGAGTCGTTCGCGCCGATTGCTCGTAGGTCGAGGGGGAGCGAGGTCCACTCCAGCCACTCCAGGATTCCCGGCAGCTCCTCTGCGCTGCCCGCCGCCACCAGCAGCCGCATCCGGTCGCCCCGTACGGCCACCGGGGAACCGTCGGCGAGGTGGCGCAGAGCCGCCCGGCCCGCCTCCAGCGGCACGTCCAGGACGTCGAAGCGCAGGCCCGTGCGCAGCCGTACCGGAGAACCAGGGGTGCTCGCGGGCACCGTCGGCCAGCCCAGTTCGTTCGCGTACCAGCGGCGGACCGGATCGTCGTCGTAGGCGGTGGCGTCGAGGGGTCGACGGGGGAGCGGGATCGCGGTGACGTCCGTACTGAGAGGGAGGTGGCTGCCAACCATGACAAGAGCAACCGCTGAAGAAGCGTGCGAGTTACGCTGGGTGTACCTACGTGTGCGCAGAGTGGCCGAAATGGGGGCGTGCGGGGGTTCGGGACGGCGCAAGGTTGTTCGCCCATAGCGGAGGGACGGGGGGCGCGCGGCATGGACTGTCAGTCCGAGCGGGTAAGACATCCCTAGTGGGAGGGGGCGACACGCAGGAAGGGCCGTCTCACGTTCGCCATCGGCGTACTGGCGAGTGGGGTAACTGCCTGGCCTGCGGGAACATCGTCTCGCACCATCGGGTTGGAGCAGATGTCGGCGTCACGGGTCAGGAGGCCATCGACGGTGTCGGCAGTTGGAATGAGCGGTCCCCGCTTGCGGGACTAAGCTGCGGAAGGACAGGGAGGGGAAGTTCCCCCCACTGCCTGACCGCTCTGAGGAGCGATTAACGATGTTCGAGAGGTTCACCGACCGCGCGCGGCGGGTTGTCGTCCTGGCTCAGGAAGAAGCCCGGATGCTCAACCACAACTACATCGGCACCGAGCACATCCTCCTGGGCCTGATCCACGAGGGTGAGGGTGTCGCCGCCAAGGCCCTTGAGAGCCTCGGGATTTCGCTCGAGGCGGTCCGCCAGCAGGTGGAGGAGATCATCGGCCAGGGCCAGCAGGCCCCGTCCGGGCACATCCCCTTCACCCCCCGTGCCAAGAAGGTCCTGGAGCTGTCGCTCCGCGAGGCTCTTCAGCTGGGCCACAACTACATCGGCACGGAGCACATCCTGCTCGGCCTGATCCGCGAGGGCGAGGGCGTCGCCGCCCAGGTCCTCGTCAAGCTGGGCGCAGATCTCAACCGGGTGCGGCAGCAGGTCATCCAGCTGCTCTCCGGTTACCAGGGCAAGGAGACCGCCACCGCCGGCGGGCCTGCCGAGGGCACCCCCTCGACGTCCCTGGTCCTCGACCAGTTCGGCCGGAACCTCACCCAGGCCGCTCGTGAGTCCAAGCTCGACCCGGTCATCGGGCGCGAGAAGGAGATCGAGCGGGTCATGCAGGTGCTGTCCCGCCGTACCAAGAACAACCCGGTCCTGATCGGTGAGCCCGGCGTCGGCAAGACCGCCGTCGTCGAGGGCCTCGCCCAGGCCATCGTCAAGGGCGAGGTGCCCGAGACCCTCAAGGACAAGCACCTCTACACCCTGGACCTCGGCGCGCTGGTCGCCGGCTCCCGCTACCGCGGTGACTTCGAGGAGCGCCTGAAGAAGGTGCTCAAGGAGATCCGCACCCGCGGCGACATCATCCTGTTCATCGACGAGCTCCACACGCTGGTCGGTGCGGGTGCCGCCGAGGGCGCCATCGACGCGGCTTCGATCCTGAAGCCGATGCTGGCCCGTGGTGAGCTGCAGACCATCGGTGCGACCACGCTGGACGAGTACCGCAAGCACCTGGAGAAGGACGCGGCCCTCGAGCGCCGCTTCCAGCCCATCCAGGTCGCGGAGCCGTCCCTGCCGCACACGATCGAGATCCTCAAGGGTCTGCGTGACCGGTACGAGGCCCACCACCGGGTGTCCATCACGGACGAGGCGCTGGTCCAGGCCGCCACCCTGGCCGACCGGTACATCTCGGACCGCTTCCTGCCGGACAAGGCGATCGACCTGATCGACGAGGCCGGTTCCCGGATGCGCATCCGCCGGATGACCGCGCCGCCGGACCTGCGCGAGTTCGACGAGAAGATCGCCGGCGTCCGCCGCGACAAGGAGTCCGCGATCGACTCGCAGGACTTCGAGAAGGCCGCCTCCCTCCGCGACAAGGAGAAGCAGCTCCTGGCCGCCAAGGCCAAGCGGGAGAAGGAGTGGAAGGCCGGCGACATGGACGTCGTCGCCGAGGTCGACGGCGAGCTGATCGCCGAGGTCCTCGCGACCGCCACCGGCATCCCGGTCTTCAAGCTGACCGAGGAGGAGTCCTCGCGTCTGCTGCGCATGGAGGACGAGCTCCACAAGCGGGTCATCGGCCAGGTCGACGCCGTCAAGGCGCTGTCCAAGGCGATCCGTCGTACGCGTGCGGGCCTCAAGGACCCGAAGCGTCCCGGTGGTTCGTTCATCTTCGCCGGCCCGTCCGGTGTCGGTAAGACCGAGCTGTCCAAGGCGCTCGCCGAGTTCCTCTTCGGTGACGAGGACGCGCTGATCTCCCTCGACATGTCGGAGTTCAGCGAGAAGCACACGGTGTCGCGGCTCTTCGGTTCGCCCCCCGGATACGTGGGCTACGAAGAGGGCGGCCAGCTGACCGAGAAGGTCCGCCGCAAGCCGTTCTCCGTCGTCCTCTTCGACGAGGTCGAGAAGGCCCACCCGGACATCTTCAACTCGCTGCTGCAGATCCTGGAGGACGGTCGCCTGACCGACTCCCAGGGCCGGGTCGTGGACTTCAAGAACACGGTCATCATCATGACGACCAACCTCGGCACGCGGGACATCTCCAAGGGCTTCAACCTGGGCTTCGCGGCCCAGGGCGACACCAAGTCCAACTACGAGCGCATGAAGAACAAGGTCTCGGACGAGCTCAAGCAGCACTTCCGGCCCGAGTTCCTCAACCGCGTCGACGACGTGGTCGTCTTCCCGCAGCTGACCCAGGCCGACATCCTCTCGATCGTCGACCTCATGGTCGGCAAGGTGGACGAGCGCCTCAAGGACCGGGACATGGGCATCGAGCTCTCCCAGTCCGCGAAGGAGCTGCTGTCCAAGAAGGGTTACGACCCGGTCCTGGGCGCGCGGCCGCTGCGTCGCACGATCCAGCGGGAGATCGAGGACACGCTCTCGGAGAAGATCCTCTTCGGCGAGCTGCGTCCCGGTCACATCGTGGTCGTGGACACGGAGGGCGAGGGCGAGACCCAGACCTTCACCTTCCGCGGCGAGGAGAAGTCGGCGCTGCCGGACGTTCCGCCGATCGAGCAGGCGGCCGGTGGGGCCGGGCCGAATCTGAGCAAGGACGCGTAGCCCCGCGGGGACACGTCGAGTGAGGGGCCGGTGCTTTTCGGAGCACCGGCCCCTTTCGCCGTCTCAGGGCCGGACCACGTCGACGACGGCGCCGGGGAAGACGTCGGCGTACCGGATGGCGGGGAAGTCCTGGGAGCGGACGGCCTGGAGGGTGACTCGGCGCAGTCCCGGCAGCCGGGCGGCCAGGGCGGAGAGATCCTCGGCGCCGTGCATGTCGGGGACGCGGAGGGACTCGATCTCCGGCAGTTCGGGCATGGCACTGATGGAGTCCGGATAGTCCGTGACGAACCGCCCGTTGACGTGGAGGTCCGTCAGCTGCGGGAGAGCGGCGACGGATCGCCAGTCGGCCGCGCCGAGAGGGGCCGACAGCGGGCCGAGGCCGAGTTCCCTGAGGCTGCTCCAGTGCTCCAGGCCGCGCAGACCGGGGCGGTTGGTGGTGCTGCGGCCCAGGAAGAGGAACTCCAGCGCGGAGTCGACCGGCAGGACGTCGGTGAGGCTGTCGCAGCGCAGGTCCTGCGTCAGCGAGAGCCGCCGGAGCGAGTCCATCGAGCGCAGGCCTGTGGGATCGGCGATCTGCTGGAGGGTGAGCTCGGAAAGGGAGAGCACGTCGAGGTTCTCCAGGCCGTGGGCGGCCGGGCAGCCCACCAGCCACAGGCCGTGCAGGGAGAAGAACGACAGGAGCAGGGTCAGGTCGGTCAGACGCGGGTTCTGCCGCAGCTCCAGGACGGAGACCTCGTCGGCCCTCCGTACGACCGCCAGGATGTCCTCCAGGGAATGGTCCCCGCGAAAGGCGAGACCGCGCCAGGGCCCCGTCCGGGCCAGGGCCGCCCGCTGCTCGGCCGACTCGCAGACGGCGATGAGGCCCCGCCGGTTCAGGTGGTCCAGTACCTCCGCCGCGTACTCCTCGGTGTCGAAACGGCCCCAGGTGCCAGCCAGTTGCCGCCGTACGTCTAGGTTCGGGTGCGAGCGGAACCTGCGCAGCACCGCCAGTGCCCCCTCGGGTTCCTCCGAGCCGAGCAGCGACGCGGTGATGGTGACGCCCAGTGCCTCCTCGTCCGTCAGGCCCTCGGGGCCGGGCAGCAGCTCCAGAACGAGCGGCCCGGCATCCGCCAAGGCCCTCGCGTACGTCTTCGACCGTGGCGGAATGAGCGCCCCCGCCCGGCTCTCCACCGCCGTCCGCACTTCTGGGTCCACCGCCACGGCGTGTTCCAGACAGGCCAGTGCCAGCAGGGTCAGCCGCGCGTTGTCCCGGGCAAGCAACCGCCGTAGCAGCAGGGCCCGTTCCCGGGGCCTGGCGTAGGCCACCGCCATGCGGATCGCGTCCTCCCACTGGGTGTCGTCCGCGTGGCTGATCAGGACGTCGAGGTGGCCCTCCTCGACGGCGTACCGGGCGCCCAGACAGTCCTGGAAGGTGCGGTGGACGAAGTCGACGACACCGTCGGAGGGCTGGCGCAGAAGGCCGCTGCGCAGCACGAGGGACCGCAGTACGGGCCGGGCGTCGCCCGACTGGCCGATCGTCGGCAGGCAGCGCTCCACGATGCCCTCGGCCGTCTCGGTGTCCATCTCCGTTCGGCCGCTCAACACCAGGGCGTACGCGAGGCGTTGGAGCAGCTCCAGTTGGGCTTCCTCGCCCAGCTCCACCTCGTCCGCCGTGCCCAGGCCCCGCTCCCGGTCCCGGCGCGCGAGCAGCATCGTGAGGGCGGCGTCGTACAACTCCTTGCGGCCGGTGGGGAGATAGCCGCGCCGTTCGCGGTGCAGGGCGCAGATCAGGCCGCACATCAGGGGGTTGGTGGCGAGGCGGGCGAGGTCGCGCTTGGTGCGCAGGGAGTCCAGGAGCGGGGCCTCGTACTCCGGGGCCCGGGCCGCCGTGTGCCAGCGGTGGACGAAGGTCGCCACCTCGGTGCGGCGCATCGGGACCAGGAGCAGTTCGTGGAAGCCCTCCCGCGCCAGCCAGTCGGGGCGCACGGCGGTGGGGCGGGAGGTCAGGAGCCAGCGGTTGCCCGGGAAGGCCTGGATCAGGGAACGCAGCCAGTCGCGCGTGCGGTTGCGGTCGGCGGCGGGGATCTCGTCGAGGCCGTCGACGAGGATCAGGCCGCGGCGGTCCGTCAGGACGCGTTCCGTCCAGCCCTCGGGCGGGGTGTGCGGGCAGCCGACCGCCTTCAGGAAGTCCGCCGGTGACGGGAGGGCACCCGCGCGGATCAACGAGCGCAGGGGGAGGACGTACGGGACACCGCTGCCGTCCCGGGCCGCCGTGACCGCCAGCCACTGCACCAGGGTCGTCTTGCCGGAGCCCGCGTCACCGCGGAGCAGGACGCGGTCGTGGGCCAGGAGGGCTTCCTCGGCCGGGAGTTGGACGGTGACAGGAGTGCCGGGGTGGTCGTCCGGGAGACCGCGCTCCTCGGCCGCCGTCGCCTCCAGGCTCAGGTAGGCCACTTCGAGGGGCCAGCGGTCCGGGGAGTCGCGCAGGTCGATGCCGTAGATGGTGATGTGGTTGTGGTGGTCGGCGACGTACGGGAGGTAGCGGCGTTCGAAGGAGCGGTCCTGGGTGCCGGGGCGGGGGCTGCGGGCGATCAACTCGTCGATCTTGGCGATGAGTTCGGCCTGGGTCCGGGTCTGCTCGACCAGGGTGCGGGCCACGAAGGTGGACCTGCGGGTGAAGTACTCCAGGATCTGGAGGCAGGCCCACTCCGTCGCGGAGTCGAGGAAGTGGCAGGCGTCGGTGGAGAGTCCGTCGGGCGCGGGGGCCTTGTCGTGCAGTTTCCTGGCCAGTTCGCGGTGACCGAGGCGGACGGCCTGGATGTCGTCCATGTCCAGGTCGCCGAGGGCGAGCAGACGACGGGCCAGGGCGTCGGCGACGGCGGTCTGTTCGCCGGTCCTGAAGGGTGGTTCGCCGGGGGAGTCGACCGCCTGCCGGACCAGGTGTTCGGCGAGTTTGTGCACGTCCTTGTCGCCCAGCGTGTGCTTCTCGCCGCGGAAGGACACCAGGTCCTTCAGCCGGACCGGTTTGTCGACCAGCCCTGCGCCCGGCCCATCCGGCCGGAAGAGTCTCCGCACCAGCTGACTGACCAGACCGGACGCCAGTTTGCTGCCGAGTACCGCAGGCTCCATCCGCCACCCCCGTGTGTCGTGCGAACGGATGGAGCCTAACGGGCGGCTACGACAACTGGCCGTCGTAGTCGGGGAGCTTGAACGTCTTCTCGGCGTGACCGCCGGAGAGGTCGGTGGCACTGTTCCCGATGTTGGCGATGATCGTGTAGCCCTTGTTCTCGATGTCGACGCGCTGGGCGGTCTTGTAGGCGGCGACGTCCTTGAACAGGTCGATGAAGTTACGGACGTACAGACCGCTCACCTGGTAGCCCACCTGCTTGAGGTTGGAGTCGGTGAACGAGTAGATGATGTCGGGGCGGGCGGTCACGAAGAACAGCGATACGCCGTGCTCCTGGGCGTACTTCGCGACCTCCAGGACGGGCTTGTTGGCCGGCGAGGGGTAGCTGAAGCCGAAGTCCGTCTCCAGGGTGGTGTTGTCGATGTCGAAGACGATCGCCTGCTTCTCGCCGGGCCTGGTCGCGGCGATACGGGACTTCAGGTACGGGAGTGCCTGGTTCATCACGGTCTGGCAGTCGGTCTGCCAGGTGGCGTAGTCGACGGCGGCGGCCGCGGCGGTCGTGGAACTGCTCGTGGTGGTGGTCGCGGCCTCGGCGGGTGCGGCCAGGGCGACGAGTGCGGCTGCGGAAACGATGCTCACGGTTGTGCGGCGCGCCCAGGGGCGTCGGCTTCTCATTTTCGTGGGGGTCCTCTCACGTCCGTATGCCGTTGTCTGGTGCATGTTCGGGGGCGAGGGTGGCGCGAGGGGAACCGTAGGGTTACTGGTTGGTAGGTGGATAGGGACGTGCAACGTAGCGGCCGTCACATTCCGGGGGTGGTCGATCTTGGATGCCGGTGATGTGCCGCACAGGCGATTTGTCCGTTACTAGGTGGAGTAGTGGAGAGGTCGGGCACTAAAGGGGCTTTGTATGCGAAGTGTCCGGATCGTCGTCCAATGTTGTTTACTACTGGCCGTCGTAGATCGTGTGTTTTGGGGTTTTTGGAACCCGGGGTACCAAGGGATGCCCCATCCGGTCGCCGCCGTGCGCCGGGTGGTTTCCTGTCCCCGGCTTCATGAGGTTCTGATGTTCCAGCGCGTCTCCCCCCGCTCCTCCCGTACGTCCCTGCTCCGCACCCGGGTTGCCGTCATGGCCGCGTCCGTGGGTGCGTCGGCTGTGCTGGGGGCCGGAGTCGCCTCGGCCGCCCCGTCGTCCGCCTCCTGGGTCGACCCGGTGAAGAAGTACACGCTCAGCGCGAGCTACGCGCAGTCCGGCGGCATGTGGCAGTCCACCCACAGCGGGCAGGACTTCGCCGTGCCGAGCGGGACGAAGGTCGTCGCGGCGCACGGCGGGACCGTCGTCAAGGCGGGCTCCAACGGTGCCGGTGACGGCCCCGCTTACGGCAACGCCATAGTGATCAAGCACGGCAAGGGGAGGTACTCGCAGTACGCCCACCTGTCCCGGATCAACGTCAAGGTCGGCCAGATCGTCAAGACCGGGCAGCGCATCGCCCTGTCAGGTAACACCGGCAACTCCAGCGGCCCGCACCTGCACTTCGAGATCCGTACGACCGCGAACTACGGCTCGGCCATCGACCCGGTCGCCTTCCTGCGGACCAAGGGCGTCAAGGTCTGAGGGCCGGGGGCTGTCCGGCGGCTTGGGTCGGTTGCGGGCGGCGGTGCCTTTTGGCGCGGGTGAGCGGGCGGTGGGGTTCCGCCGCGTGAGGCTGTCCGAGCGGGAGGGGTGTCCGCCGCGCGGCGCACAGCGGGGGTGCCCGGCGTGAGGGGTCGTGCCGGGGTGGCCGGTCGCAAGACGCGATGCGGGCGTGGCCGGCCTTGAGGTGGGCGCGCTGCTCGGCGAGGGGGCCCGACGCTCGGTGGGAAGTCGGGCGTGAAGGTGACCCGTCGGCCGGTGGGAAGTCGGGCGTGAAGGTGACCCGTCGGCCGGTGGGAAGTCGGGCGTGAAGGTGACCCGTCGGCCGGTGGGAAGTCGGGCGTGAAGGTGACCCGTCGGCCGGTGGGAAGCCGGGCGTGAAGGTGACCCGTCGGCCGGTGGGAAGCCGGGCGTGAAGGTGACCCGTCGGCCGGTGGGAAGCCGGGCGTGAAGGTG